>JANONI010000127.1:0-2672 GCA_031420755.1 Bacteroidota bacterium
GAACACAATCACAAATTCTTTCACTTGCACGATCATGTTCTCTTTCCATGTACGCGCTTTTTCGGTCTCTTTTGCTTTGGTTTGTTTTTCTTCTTTTGCCATTTAGAATCCTAATTTGTGTTTTGGTTTTATTTCTTCTGAGCCGTTGGCTGATTTCATCAATAAACGAATTGCCTCGAACACTACTTTAAACTGTCCGTCGTATTTCTTTTCTATTGAATCAAGTTTTCGCTCTAATTCTTTATGAGAAGAAAGCCATAGGCGCAATTTTACAAACGAGCGCATGATTTCAACATTCACTTCTATCGCACGTTTACTTTTTAATATTCCTGAGAGCATTGCTACGCCTTGTTCCGTGAAAGCGTAAGGATGGTATCGCCTTCCACCCCAACTTGAGGTGCCAAATTGGCTCCTCAAGATTTTCATTTCTTCAACAGACAATTGGAACATAAAATCAAGCGGAAAACGACCACTGTTCCTACGCACTGCGCGTGTTAGTTGTTTTGTTTCAACACCATATAGTATTGCCAAATCCACATCGAGAATAACTTTCTCTCCACGAATAAAGTGAATTTGTGAAACAATATTTTCCTGTTTTATGATTGGATTACTCATCTGCGTATAACTTTAAGATCACATTTTGTGATGACAAGATTTTCACTTAATACTTTTAACTTTTGACTTATTTTTTAATCGTCTCCCATTTTCAATACTGCAAGAAATGCTTCCTGCGGCAGTTCTACCCGTCCCACCTGTTTCATCCGCTTCTTTCCTTCTTTTTGTTTTTCAAGAAGTTTGCGTTTGCGGGAAATATCGCCGCCATAACATTTTGCAATCACATTCTTCCGCATTGCGGAAATCGAGGTTCGCGCGATGATCTTGCTTCCAATCGCCGCCTGAATTGCAACTTCAAACATTTGACGATGGATAAGCTCTTTTAGTTTCACGCACAATTTTTTTCCCGTCTCAAAGGCTTTATCGTGATGGACAATAGTTGAAAGAGCATCAACTTGTTCCGTATTCAACAAAATATCTAATTTCACAAGGTTCGATTCGCGATAATCTAAATATTCATAATCAAGCGATGCATAACCGCGCGTTAATGATTTCAACTTATCATAAAAATCGAAAATGATCTCTGATAACGGAAATTCATACGTAAGATCGGCGCGCGTCGGATCGAGATACGATGTGTCTTTCCAAATACCGCGGCGGTCGGTCGCCAACTTCATGATATTGCCGATGTATTCCGTAGGCGTAATGATCTGCGCTTTAATGAACGGCTCTTCAACTCGTTCTATCTTTGTGGGATCCGGCATATCGGCAGGATTATCAACAGTGATCATTTCACCGGTTGTGAGGATGACACGAAATTCTACGTTCGGAACCGTGGTGATGAGCGATTGATTGAACTCGCGTTCCAATCGTTCCTGAATAATTTCCATGTGAAGCAAACCGAGAAATCCGCATCGAAAACCAAAACCTAACGCACCGGATGATTCGGGAACATACACGAGAGACGAATCGTTGAGCGCAAGTTTTTCAAGCGAGTCGCGAAGTTCTGCAAACTCATCGCTGTTCGTCGGATACAATCCGCTGAAGACCATCGGCTTCACTACTTTGTATCCCGCAAGCGCTTCGGTTGCTCCGTGATATTGCGTGGTAATCGTGTCGCCGACTTTTGTATCGCGAACATTTTTCAATCCGGCAATAACATAGCCAACATTTCCGGCTGTCAATTCTTTCGTGCGGCTTTTACTCATATACAGTACACCGCATTCTTCAACTTCTGCTGTGTTTCCGTTGTTGATGAATTTAATTTTTTCTTTTTCTTTCAACACGCCGTCAACAACGCGCACATACGCTACCGCACCGCGGTACGCATCGAACTTTGAATCGAAGATCAACGCGCGCAGCGGTTTTTCCGGATCACCTTTTGGTGCGGGAATTCTTTTCACCACTGCTTCAAGAATTTCTTCGATCCCGATTCCTGCTTTCGCACTCGCTCGTATGATTTCTTCATCGTTACATCCCATCAGATGGATCACTTCATCTCTTACGGTATCCATCATTGTTGCCGCAGAAGGAAGATCGATCTTGTTCATCACGGGAATAATTTCCAAACCGGCATCGATCGCCAGATACAAATTGCTGATCGTCTGCGCTTCTACTCCTTGAGACGCATCAACAACCAAAATTGCTCCCTCGCATGCAGCCAGCGAACGGGAAACTTCATACGTAAAGTCAACGTGGCCGGGTGTGTCGATAAGATTAAGAGTGTACGTTTCGCCGTTCTTCGCCTTGTATTCCATCTGAATGGCGTGAAGCTTTATGGTAATACCTCGTTCTTGTTCCAAATCCATATCATCAAGAACCTGATTTGTCGCTAGGTCTCGCTTGGTGATACGTCCCGTAAATTCGAGTAAACGGTCAGCCAGCGTGGATTTTCCGTGATCGATATGAGCAATAATGCAGAAATTTCTAATTTGATTCATTTTTTCATGTAACCTTGTCAAGGTTATTAAACAAAATAATCCAAACCTTAACAAGGTTTGCGATACAATATTAAAGGATTACACATTCTATTAAAAAAAATCCCGCCGAAAGTGCTGATTGGCGGGTTTTCTACACTCAAAATACTAATTATAGAAAGGAAGTGCAAGGAATGGATT
>JANONI010000128.1:0-3905 GCA_031420755.1 Bacteroidota bacterium
AAGAATCCTTCTAACGTTGCAAAGATGGTTATGGAAAGAACAGATCATGTTCTTCTTGTTGGCGAAGGTGCATTAAAATTTGCACGACTGCATGGATTTAAAGAAGAAAATCTTCTAACGGACAAAGCCCGTGAAATGTGGGTTAAGTGGAAAGAGAATCTTTCAACGCAAGATGATTATCTTCCGCCACACACCATTGATGATAAAAATATCGGTTCCAAATTCCATGAAGTGATGCAGACATACGGAACGATCAATTGTGTTGCCAAAGATTTAAAAGGAAATATCTCCGGAGTTACGACGACAAGCGGTTTGTCATACAAAATTCCCGGACGAGTAGGAGATTCACCGATTATTGGCGCAGGTTTGTATGTTGATAATGAAGTAGGTGGTGCCGGTTCTACCGGAAGAGGAGAAGCAAATCTTACCAGTTGCAGTTCTGTAATGATTGTTGAATTTATGCGACAGGGAAAATCGCCTGAAGAAGCATGTTTGTTGGCGTGCAAACGAATTGTTGATCATACAAAAATGAAACGATTGTTGAATGATGACGGGAAACCAAATTTTAATGTTACATTTTACGCAATAAATAAACGGGGCGAATATGGAAGTGCCTCAATATGGAGCGGTGCAAAATTTGTCGTTCATGATGGAATGACGAATAGTAAATTAGAAAGTGCATTCTTATTTAAACGAACTGCTGGCGGATAATAAATCCAACGGTTTCTTCATCTTGAATAGACTCAATAAAAAGATTACCTTTCTTTACAAGCATCGCAGGGCGTGAAATGGAAAAGCATACTGCTGATGTTTTGTGTAAAATAATGGTAACTACACAGCGTAATTTATTGTACCAAGATTATTTTTTAATTACTGTATGCAAATTAAATTGAATCCGATTAATGATTAAAGAATACCTGAAGAAAATAGCTGGAACAACCGCGCGCGGCGATGCTCGTGAAGAAAGTTATTATCCTCACTTCTCCCGTTTTTTAGAAAACTTTTCCGAAGAGACAGGTAAAGAAAATATTCAAATTACAACATTACCGAAAAAAACCGAAGCAGGAAACCCAGATTTCCGAGTGTGGGATGGAAAACAAAAAATTGTCGGTTATGTTGAAGCGAAAAAACCGGGAGAAAATCTTGACGATATTGAATCGTCCGAACAGTTAAAACGGTACCGCTCCACGTTTCCCAATCTCATCCTAACAGATTTTTACGAGTACCGATTATACCGTAACGGAACCTTGATCGATAAAGTCTTGATCGCCCGTCCGTTTATTGCAAAAAAATTACAGATTGTTCCTCCCGTTGAAAATGAAGATAAATTTTTAACGCTGCTCGAAAAATTCTTTTCATTTTCCCTTCCTACTGTATTCACTGCTGAAAGTCTTGCCGTTGAATTGGCAAAACGAACCGGATTTTTGCGCGATGAAGTTGTCATGAAAGAATTGGAAGAGGAAGAAAAAGGAAAAGGGAAGATCTACGGTTTCTATTCCGCATTTAAACAATATCTTGTTGCCGATCTTTCGCAGAAAGATTTTGCCGATATCTATTCGCAGACGATCACCTACGGATTGTTTGCCGCACGAACTCGTGCAAACGGAGATTTCAACAGAAAAATTGCATACGATCTTATTCCGCATACCATCGGAATTTTACGCGACGTGTTTAGTTTTATTTCGCTCGGAAAACTTCCGCTGCAAATGGAAGTGATTATTGACGATATCGCCCAGGTGCTGCACGCCGCCGATGTGAAAACAATTCTTGATGAATTTTACCGCAAAGGAAAAGGGGAAGACCCGATCGTTCATTTTTACGAAACGTTTCTGAATATCTACGATCCGGCAACGCGCGAAAAGCGCGGAGTCTATTATACTCCCGAACCGGTGGTAAAATACATTGTTCGTTCCATTCACGATTTGTTGAAGACACATTTTAATTTGCAAGACGGACTTGCAAGCAAAGAATTAACATTGCTCGATCCTGCGGGAGGAACGCTCACGTTTCCTGCGGAAGCAATTAAACTTGCGGTGGAAGAATACACCAAAAAATACGGCGAAGCTGGGAAAACAAAACTGATTAAGAACCAGATTCTGAAGAATTTTTATGCGTTTGAATTGATGATGGCTCCCTACGCCATCGGACATATTAAGATAAGTTTTTTGCTGGAAGAACTTGGCTATACAATGAAAGATGATGATCGGTTTAAACTTTATCTCACCAACACATTGGATATGGAAGATTTGCAGCAAACCGAAATTCCCGGACTTGAATCGTTGAGCGAAGAAAGCCATTTGGCGGGGAAGATAAAACAGAAAGAATCGATCTTAGTTATTTTGGGAAATCCGCCGTATTCTGCAAATTCTGCAAACTATAATGACTGGACGAACAAATTATTAAAAGAAGATATAGACGGCGCACAAAGTTACTATAAGATTGATGGGAAACCACTTGGCGAAAAGAATTCAAAATTATTACAAGATGATTACGTAAAATTTCTCAGATTTGCACAGTGGAAAATCCAAAAAGCTGGGCTTGGCATTGTAGGAATGATTACAAACCACAGTTATTTGGAAAATGTAACGTTTCGTGGAATGCGACAGAGTTTAATGAATACGTTCAACGAAATTTACATTATTGATCTTCATGGAAATTCCCTTAAAAAAGAAACAACACCTGATGGCGGTAAAGATGAAAATGTGTTTGATATTCGGCAGGGAACGGCGATTGCCATTTTTGTGAAGACAAAAAACGGTAAAGGATGCAAAGTATATCATCGCGATATGTTTGGTTTGCGGAAAGAGAAATATGATTGGCTGCAAAAGAAACCATTTAAAAAAAATGATTATGAAGTTATAACACCTGTAACTCCGTGGTATTTTTTATCAAAAAAGAATTTTGAAAACATTAAACAATATGAAAACTGGAAAGGCATAAATGATATTTTCCCTGTAAATACCTCTGGAATAAAAACTCATAGGGATGAGTTGGTTATTTCTTATTCCTTGAAAGATTTACAGAATCGCATGCGTCAATTTAGAGATCTAAAGTTTGATGATGATTTTATACGTTCTGCATTTAATGTAAAGGATACAAGTGAATGGTCATTAAAAGAAGCTAGAATTAAAGCATCTAAAGACTCTGATTTCAATGAAAAGATTTGTGCAATTGATTATAGGCCATTTGATCCAAGGTATTGCATTTACTCTGAAGATTTAATTGAAAGATCAAGACGGGAAATAATGCAACACATGCTAAAAGACAACTTATCTTTAATCAGTGTCAGACAAGTTGCTGAAGAAGTTTTTAATCATGCTATTATTTCGGACAAAATAAGTGAAGGAAGAATGACTCTTAGTAACAAAGGGATGGGTTATATTTTTCCACTTTATCTCTACGAAACAGAACAAAAGAAAAAAGGAATTGCGCTTCAAACAATGATGCTGTTTGAACCGGAAGTAGAATATGGCAAATCAAAAGGGAAAAGAGCGAACATTGCACCAGAAGTGTTTGAACTATTAAAGAAAGCATATGGCAAAGTTCCAACGCCAGAGCAAATTCTCGGTTACTGTTACGGTGTTTTATACAGCAACACATATCGTGAGAAATACGCAGAGTTTTTGAAGATCGATTTTCCTCGAATCCCTTTTACAAAAAGCTACGAGTTGTTCAAAGAAATGTCGGAGTTAGGAAATGAGTTGATAGAACTTCATTTACTCAAACACAAATCGTTGAACAATCCAATTGTAAAATATCGCGGTAAAGGAGAGAGCGACGCAATAGAAAAACCAGTTTATAACGAAGAGAAAGAAACAGTGTATATCAACGAACATCGTTATTTTGAAAATATTTCTTCCGAAGTCTGGAAGTATCAAATTGGTGGATACAAAGTTTTAGAGCAT
>JANONI010000129.1:0-13959 GCA_031420755.1 Bacteroidota bacterium
GGAATCTCGCTTTTCTGCATAAATTCAAGTGTGAGATTTCTCGCTCCCGCCTGAACGCTGGTCGAAGACTCTTCGAGCGGGCAGGTCGCTCGAAATGACAAACACTTAATAGTTTTTCAGAGGTCTCTTACACTTAATTTAGAACATTTTCTGGAGGAATCATGGTTCGTTTAACTTCGCTACGAGTTTTTTTTATCATCTCTTTATTTTCTATTGGCTATATCGGTTGCGGCGGATCGGAAGAAACAATGTCTGAAGACGAAATGGTTACCGATATGGGTATTGAGGAAGAAACCCCGCAAGAACAGCCGCAGGAAACAACAGACCAACCCGTTCAAGAACAAATAGCTCAAGAACAACCTGCACAAGAAGGACCGACCAAAGAACAATTACAAACTGATCTTGATGCGTTAAAATCTGAGAATATGCAATTGAAGGATGAAAATTCTTCATTACAACAAAACAATAAAAATTTTGCAACAAAAATATCCGATCTGGAAGCAGCAAATGCCGCGTTAGCATCCGCTCCAAAAAAATCAGATCCGGTAAAAGTTCACAATCGTCCGGCAATTGCAGGAAGATCATCTGCCGGCGAAATTCGCGCGTATGAATCTGCCATTGCTATTGCTAAAGGAAGAAAGTATCGGAACGCAATTGAAGAATTACAGACATTATTAAATTCCGGCATTAAAGATGATTATGCCGATAACTGCCATTACTGGATTGGGGAATGTAATTTTCAATTAAAAGAATATTCCCAAGCGATCCAGAATTTTCAATTAGTGCAGGGATATAAATTCTCTGAAAAAAGAGATGATGCTCAGTTAATGATCGCGCAAACCTATGAGCGTTTAGGCGATAGACAAAAAGCACAATCGGAATACCAGAAACTTGTTGATATGTATCCAACAAGTGAATATGCAAAACGGGCACGGGCAAAATTAAAATAATTTTTTTTCACCCACCAATAAAAAACCTTCGCTGTTAGCGAAGGTTTTTTATTTTAAATTCATGTGATGGAAAGAATTATTGTTCTTTCAAGAATCGTTCGCAGTCATTAACATCTTCTTCGCTGCCAATGAACAGCGGCGTTCGTTGATGCAGTGCAGTCGGAACAACATCTAAAATACGTTTTTCGCCGTCAATGGCGCGCCCTCCGGCTTGCTCGCAGATATATGCCAACGGATTATTTTCATACATCAACCGCAGTTTTCCGTGTTGGTTGCGCGAATCGCCGGGATATAAATATATTCCGCCGTACAACATTGTACGATGAAAATCTGCAACAAGAGAACCAATGTATCTTCCCGAGTACGGACGCGATGACGCTTTATCCTCTTCCTGTAAATATTTAATATATTTTTTCACGCCCGTTCCCCACCATTTATAATTTCCTTCATTCACACTATAAATCTTTCCGCGCTTCGGCATTTTAATATCTTCATGAGAAAGTAAAAACTCGCCAATACTCGGATCGAGAGTAAAACCATGAACACCATCACCGCTGGTATACACTAACATTGTGCTGGATCCGAAAACAACATATCCGGCAGCAATTTGTTTGTAGCCCGGCTGAAGAAGGTCTTCCATTGTTCCATTTCCATTTTGCGAAATCCGACGATAGATTGAAAATATTGTTCCGATACTCACATTGGCATCAATATTTCCCGAACCGTCCAAAGGATCGTAGAGCAGAACATATTTTCCTTTTGGATATTGCTCCGGAATATTGATAATACTTTCATGTTCTTCTGAAGCCATTGCGCATAAATGCCCGCCATGATCCATTGATTTATAAATTGTTTCATCGGCAAACACATCAAGTTTTTTTACTGCATCACCGGAAACATTTTGCGTTCCCGCCGCACCAAGGATATTGACCAATCCTGCTTTGCTCACTTCGCGCCAGATGATTTTTATAGCAAGCGAAAGATCTCTCAGCACATTTGAAAAATGTCCCGAAGCACCCGGATGCTGGCGTTCCATTTCATTGATGTGGCGCTCAAGCGTAACGATTTTTGCACTGTTTAACATTATTACGGACTCCTAATTTTTTTTTCTGTAAAATTCTTACTGAGAAAGTAGGAAAAACAACTCGCATGAGCAAGAATCAAATTTTAGTTCACAATGCTAATGAAATGCTTGCACGAATAAGATTTTGCTTATATGCTGTATAAACAATATCAACTCGAAATAAATCCAAAATACTGCCAATACCAACGTATGCCTCCCAATAAGGCTTCCATTTATTCTGTAGCGTAAAATATGAAGTTGTGTTCCATACATTTGCAATACTTCCACCGGTTATGATTTGAAGCCCAGTTTCTTTTATCCCCTTCAGACCTAGCAACGTAAAAGGAAGCGTTTGCCAATTATGTTCACTCTGTAATGAAATAAATTTATTGCCAACAAGGTCGTAATATTGAACACCTTTCAACACACCAACGGGGGCAAATACAGAAAACGCAGCTGATGGTGTGAGAAGATGTTGAATACCAAATGTTCCGGCAATGTAGCCGCCTTCAACCGATAAAAATAAATACGGCGTATTAAACATTGTTGAATAGAACGTGCTTAACCGAGTTTGACCTGAAACAAAATATCGTTGATAATTAAACTTGCTGCCGAATGACGGCAGAGAAAATTCTGCATCAACAACAAATCTTGTTTTAGTTTGAATAAGAAATGGCAATGGCGAAATTGGTTCAAAACCAAATTGCAGCTGCAGAACATTATTCTTCCCTTCAGTAATAAGAGGATTGATCGGTTGAACTCTTTTTTTCAAAGCAACATTGGAATTGCCACCGATAGATCGTTCATCTTCCGATGAAAAATATATTTTTGCAAAAACGCTATCGGTAAAATATTTATGGACTCCAATATTGAATCCGGTTGACCGATAATAATTAAAATAATCTTGTCCCAATATTGTAAAACCAATAGAATTTATTGTTTTCGAGATATAGTGCGATGATTGCCACGGTCGAATATCGCTCCAGACATCCAAAACCAACCGATCTAAATGATCTTCGCCAAGATTATATCCGCCGCCGATTTTCACTTCTGTAAATTTCGCTCCCGTTGCGTACGCAAGTTCACCGTTGTAAAAAAATTGAGATTCCATTTCATCAATATCAAAATACGCTCCGGGAGTAATTCCTTCTACACGATTATTATGCAATATCCCGTGGTCAAAAAATGCACTGGATAAAGTTCCAAACAGGCTTTTCGAAGTATCAGAAGAAGATGAAAGACCACCGAGTGCACCTTTGGGTTGTACCAATTTGTCCATTGTCTGCGTGCTGTCTAATTCTGCAAATGCAATTTTTTCTTTTACAGTTAAAGGAAGCAGGCGTAACGTATCCATCATTGTAGTAGATATTTCTGCTGGAGCAACTGCCGGTTCAAAAAGTTGGAGTTGTGGATCCGGCGCTTGTTTCGTTTTCCTATGCCGTTGGAGTTTTGTTACAGATTTTACTGTGTCTGTATCTGTTGTATAACCGCCATAGTTAGAGCGGCGCGCTTTTTGGATCGAATCGGGAATTGCTCCGTTCACTTTGCACGAACTGGAAGAGAATACTTCAGATATTTTCATATTATCAAAGCTTATCATGCCGCCCAATGCGCTAATTTTTCCTCCAAGTTCAACTTCAGAATATTGCGGTATCCAAAATCCGTTGTAGTTTGTGTACGATTGCAGGATTTTCATAGAAAAATCTTTCACTATGGGAATATTCCATCCCTCATTTGTTTCAACATCGGCGCCAACAAGCGAGTACGTTGCATCATCAATAAGAATTTTCCCTTTCAGCAATGGTGAAGCGGATGATTTCGGAATCACTTCGATAGTATGCGTAACTTCTTTTCCTGCAATTTTTGTATTCAATAGTTTAAAGTCATAATGGGCAAACGCATTATCGGCTAAGGGAAATACAATGCCGCTTGAACTGCTTTGAATATTTGACTTAATCCCCAGCGAAAATTTACCAGAGACAAAAAACAGTGAAGCGCCTATATTCAAACCGATACGCATCTGCGACTTCTTAACGTTTTCCGTTTTGTGCGTTGATAGAATAAAATCTTTATTGAGACCTTTTATTCCATAAATCTGCCGCACGAACTGCTCCTCTATCATCGTAATGCGTTCGCCGGAATACAAAATATTTTTTTTATAACCGGTCATATCGTAATTATTTAGTCCTTCATAATTTTTTTCTCTTCGTTTAATTACTTCCCGCATAATTTCCATTGCGGGATCTTCAGCATCGGCGGCAACGGAAACTTCCGGTAATTGAATGATCGCCGGCACCAGACCGATAGTCACTGAAGTTTCGTTAGGAACGGATGTGGTAATAATTTTATTATTATACCCCACGTAGGTAACCAACAAGGAATAATTCCCTTCCGAAAGCTCTAACAGATATTTTCCTTCTTTGTTTGATGAAGTAACAATATCCGTTCCGGCAACGCGTATTGTTGCATACGGAAGAGCCTGCTGCGTTGAATCATCAAGAATAATACCGTGAATTTTATAGGTTTGAGAGAACAGAAGTGCGGGAAACAGCAATAAAAAATATTTCATAGTTTCTCCGAATTTTGTGTGGTCGTGTTTTTATTCTAAAACTATAATACTATACGAAAAATCATTTTCAATATCGAATTAATTTAAATAACTGATGTTGCACAAAAGGATTATTTAACCGCAGATGACACGGTAAATGCTTTTTCTGAACTTGTGCGTGGCATCGTTTAAAAAGCCACTACCGGGTTTCTTGCTCTTTGTATTGCAGTAAATATAATTTGTGATAAATTCCTTTTTTTACAAGCAGTTCCTGATGTGTTCCACTTTCCCGAATCTCACCTTTATGCATCACAATAATTTTATGAGCACTTTGAATGGTGGAAAGACGGTGCGCAATAACAATTGCCGTTCTATGTGCCAGCAATTTTTGAATTGCCGATTGAATGAGAATTTCCGTCTCAGTATCAACACTCGATGTAGCTTCATCCAGCACTAGAATTTTAGAATTAAACGCAAGAGCGCGGGCAAATGAGAGCAATTGTTTCTGTCCAACGGAAAGTGTTGAACCGCGTTCTTTTACTTCCTCATCGTATTTTTTTGGTAGCGAGAGAATGAACTTATCTACACCAACAATCCGAGCCGCATTTTTAATCTCCTCAATTGAAATATCCTCTTTACCAAGATTGATGTTTCCCTTAATATCACCGGAAAAAAGAAAAACATCCTGCAAAACAACGGCAATATGTCTTCTCAGATCCGCAAGCGCAACGTTTCGAATGTTGATTCCATCAACAAAAATTTCACCTTTTTGAATATCGTAAAATCGAGAAAGTAAATTGATAATCGTTGTTTTTCCCGCACCGGTGTGTCCGACAAATGCGGCTGTTTCTCCGGGATTAATGGTAAACGAAACATCTTTGAGCACCCAATTCTTATTTCCCAAATCTCCAGTATACGCAAACCAAACATTTTTAAATTCAATCTTCCCTTTGATGTTTTGGAATGTCTGCGGCGATTCGGATTCTACAATGAATGATTGGTCATCAAGCAGTTTAAATATTCTTTCCGATGATGCCATCGCGGTCTGCATAATATTATATTTTTCTGAAAGATCACGGATAGGACGCCAGAACATTTCGTTAAATTGTAAAAATGCCATCACCGTTCCAATTGTTACACTTCCTTGCAGTGCATTTCCCCCCGCATACCAAATAATTAATCCTACAGCAACCGCGCCGATCAGATCGACGCTGGGATAAAAAACAGCATAATAGAAAATGGATTTGATATTCGCTTCTCGATGTCCGGCATTGTGTTGATCGAATTCTTTGAACGCCTTTTTTTCACGATTGAATATCTGGTCAACCAACATTCCGGTAATATGTTCCTGCATGAATGTGTTGATGCGTGCAATATATAATCGAACTTCACGATATGCTTCGCGCGCTTTTTTCCGGAACAACGATGTTCCATAGATCAAAAATGGAAGCACACTCAACGACAATAATGCAAGTTCGGTATTCATGCTGAACATGAACCACACGATGCCGATGATCATGAATACATCGCTGAACACCATCACAATCCCGGACGAAAACATTTCATTCAGCACTTCAACATCGCTCGTAACGCGGGTAATCAGCCGTCCGATTGGATTTTTGTCGTAGAATTTTAACGATAACTTTTGAAGGTGGCGAAAAATTTCCATTCTCAGATCAAAAATTGTTTCTTGTCCGATCTTCTGTGTAAGGTACGCATTGTAATATTGCACGATGCCACGGACAATCAGCAAGACGAAAAACAACATTGTTGTGTTCAACAATCCAACTTTGTCGTGATTAGCGATATTCACATCAACAGCAATTTTGGTAAAGTACGGACGAACAGCTTCGAGACCGGATACGGCAAGAGACAACACAATTGCAATAACAACCTGCCATTTATACGGACGCAAATAATGAACCAGCCGACGCATCAATTGCGTGTCGTATGCTTTACCTAAAATGTCATCATCCTGCATAAATCAAGTTAAAAGTTAAAAGTGAAAAGTTTTTTGGAAGGTCGCAGTTTACGGCGACATCAAAATTTCTGAAATTTGTGATGTTATTGCCTCAAGGGTATGATTAGAAAATATTTTTGTATTAAATAATGCTGAATCAAACAAGGTGCAATAAAATCTCGCAGAGGAAAATTTATAATCCTCAGGATGCTGAACAATTCCTGCTTTAACAGGATTATTATGTATGTAATTTATTTTTATAGCAAAATCTATTGGCTCACGTAGATACACATCATAAAAACCGCCTTGCCATAATTTATTACCTGTCGTTTCTAATATATCGTTCAATTTTCTCGCTGATGCACCATTGATATGATTCATCAATTTTTTCAGAGTTACATTCTCGGGAAGTTGCAGCAACAGATGAACATGATCCGGCATCAAAACGTAAGCGAATAGTGTTGATTTAAAATTATCCAGCTTCTCACGCAGCACCATGATATACCTTTGACATGCTTTATCAATGAGGAATGGTTTAACTCCTCGCGCACAATGAACAGTTAAAAAAAATAAACCATGGTCAATCGAAAAATGTTTCGGACGCAATTTGAAACCCTCTCTTGACACCGAAAATAGCGAACTTCACATTATTAATTGTCGGCGTAAACAATGATCTGTCATAAAATTCTCTTGTCGGCGTGAACGCCGACCTACCAATAATATCTATAACCCTTCCAATTCCTTTTCCAACTGTTGTTTCTCATACAATCCCGCATAAATTCCGCCGCGTTCAACTAATTCATTATGCGTACCATGTTCAACAATTCTTCCTCCATCTAACACAATAATGTTATCGGCATGTTTCACTGTAGAAATACGATGAGCAATAATGATACTTGTCCTTCCGCTCATCATAGTTTTCAATCGTTGAAGAATTGTTTCTTCGGTGTATGTATCAACTGCTGAAAGGGCATCATCGAGGATTAAGATTTTTGGTCTTCGTAATATCGCACGCGCAATGCTTGTGCGTTGTTTTTGTCCGCCAGAAAGCGTGATGCCGCGCTCTCCCAGCATTGTTTCATATTGTTGCGGAAAGTCCACAACATCCTTTGCAATTTGAGAAACTTCCGCCGCTTCGTGCATCATTTCGTGAACAGCATCATCATCGCCGTATCGAATATTTTCCTCTATTGAATCCGAAAATAAAAATGTCTCCTGCGGAACGTATCCAATACTTTTCCGCAGAACTTCCACAGGGATTTTTTTAATATCAACACCATCGATCAAGATAGTACCGTCTGAGACATCGTACAGTCTGGGAATAAGATTGACAAGCGAACTTTTCCCGGCTCCTGTATAACCAACAATTGCAAGTGTGGTACTTTTAGGAATCTTCAGATCAATATTTTTTAAAGTCGGTTGGTGCGCACTTTCGTGAGTGAATGTTACATTCCGAAATTCGATCTCGCCGTCAACAGATTGAATTGTGTGATCAGTTTCTTCTGTATCGCAAATTGCAGGAACGGTATCGAAAATCTTTACCAGTCGTTTCATTGATGCCGCTCCTTGTTGCCACATATTGGTCACCCAGCCGAAAGCGATCATCGGCCAAATCAGCAATGAGAGATATGTCATAAATGCGGTCAATGTTCCTATGGTCATTTCGCCGTTAATCACTTTCAAGCCGCCGACATAAATTGTTATGAGAAGTGAAAGTCCGACAAGAATGAACATCAGCGGCCACATGATTGATTGCGCTTTTGCTAACACAAGATTCTTTTTAAAATATTCCCAGCTTACTTTTCGGAACTGTTCAACCTCATACTCCTCCCGCACATATGCCTTCACAACACGCGCACCAGAAAGATTTTCTTGGGCCTTCGTCGTTAAAACAGAATATTGTTCTTGTCGTTCATTAAATTTTTCATGGATGATCTTTCCCAAATAATAGACTGCGTACGACACAAACGGCATTGGAATAAGAGCAAGCAGTGTTAATTGCCAATCTTTAACGAACATTAATATTAACGACATTGACAGCGTCATCAATGTATCGGCAGGATACATAATTCCCGGACCGAGAACATTACGCACTGCACTGATATCATTTGTTGCATGCGCCATCAAATCGCCGGTAGGCGTATTTTGAAAATACGTAAGCGGAAGTTTTTGAATATGTGAAAGGAAATCGTTTCGTAAATCATATTCAATTTTTCGGGAAACAACGATGATGGTTTGTCTGGTAAGAAACAACATGATTCCGGCAATCACTGCAAAGCCCACAACAAGCACTGCATACCACAACAGATCGGTGTGATGAAGCGATTGTGTTTCAAGTCCGCGCTTCAATTTGTCTATCGCTTCACCGATGTACCAAGGCGTTGCTACGGTAAAAAGATTGCTGACAATCACCGTGACTAAACCAAAATAAAGAGTTGCTTTGTACTTTGATAAATATGGAAGAAGTTTAAGAAGAGATTTCATTTTTATTTAAAATATGGAAACGGTCAGAAGACCGTTCCGATGTATATTTCAACTATTTAGATTCGATCAATTTATTCAATCACTGAAAATTTTGTGTATTGCTGCAGCACTTTCGGCACAATCACTTTTCCTTCGGGAGTCTGATTGTTTTCAATGATAGCGGCAACAATTCTCGGCAGCGCAAGTCCGGAACCATTGAGCGTGTGCACGAATTCTTGTTTTCCTGTTTCACGCGATTTAAATTTAATGTTCATTCTGCGCGCTTGAAATGTTTCAAAATTACTGCACGACGATACTTCAAGCCATTTTTGCTGTCCTGCCGCCCACACTTCAAGATCGTATTTTTTTGTCTGCGTAAAACCCATATCGCCTGTGCACATCAGCAATACGCGATATGGTAAATTGAGAAGTTGAAGCAACCGTTCCGCATCTCCGCGCAGGGATTCTAATTCATCATACGACGTTGACGGATGAACAAATTTTACTAATTCAACTTTGTCAAATTGATGTAAGCGATTCAATCCGCGCACATCTTTTCCGTACGAACCCGCCTCGCGGCGAAAGCATGGTGTATATCCGGCATATTTAATTGGAAGATCTTTTTCTTCAAATGTTTCTTTGCGATGAAAATTTGTTACGGGAACTTCCGCCGTCGGTATCATATACAACTCATCCCGCGTAGCAACATACATCATATCTTCTTTATCAGGAATTTGTCCAGTCCCGCGCGCACTCTCTTTATTGACAACGATCGGCGCTTGAAGTTCTGTATATCCATGCTCGCCCGCTTGATCTAAAAAGAAATTGATCAACGCGCGCTGCAGTATTGCCGCTTTCCCAACATAGAACGGAAATCCTGCCCCTGCAACTTTTGAACCGCGATCAAAATCAATGATCCCGAGTGTATTCGTTATGTCCCAATGCGGTTTTAGTTCGAAATCGTTTTTGGGTTTCTCACCCCACTCGAAGACTGTTTGATTGTTGTCTGGTGTTCTCCCTATCGGAACAGAGGAATGAGGAATATTCGGAACGGTAAGAAGCAGTTCTTCAAGTTTTTCTTCAACATTTTTTAATTCTTCATCGATCTGTTGAATTCGAGTCTTAACAGAATTCATTTCTTCAATCACTGGTGAAGCATCTTCGCCGGATTTTTTCATCCGTCCGACTCTTGCGGAAACCTCGTTTCGTTTCGCTTTTAACGCCTCTCCTTCACCAATCAGCATTCGCCGTTGATTGTCAAGCGCAAGAATTGCATCAATATTATCTTCGGCATTTTTTGCTTTAATTCCGTTCCTTACAATTTCCGTTTGTTCACGAATAACTTTTATGTCGAGCATACTTTTCCTTTTATCTTCTTATTGCGTTACTTCTACGGTAACAAGAATTCCTGTTGTAGTAAATTCGGGATATTGTTTTTTTTCAGAAAGAATCACTTTCATTTTTTCGTTTGGCGGGAAATAAATATGTTGATCCATCCCCGCAGTCTGTTCATTGCTGCTGTTTGCACAAAAATAACTCTCCGCCATCTTCGCTGCAGCTTTTCCTTTTGATGATTCGCCAAAATTACAACCGATGATGATCGGAAATTCCTGCATCGATTTTTGTATCGCCAGTATCTCATACACCTGTTTCACTCGTTCTGCAAGTTCTTCATCATCCAGATCGGCAGATCCGAACGCCAATGAACGTAAGCCCATTTCAAATACGGCAACTGACATTGAGCGTCTCACTTTTCCTTTTCCGGTTGGAAGCGTAAATACATTAGATTGTAGAAGAGGATAGAGACAGAATAATGCATTTCCGGAATCCCATCCCTGAAAATAGCGTGCTTTAGCAAATGTTCCGCGCATCTCTAAACGTTTTAAAAGTTCACTGTATGCGTCAAATCCCGGCTTTGAATCGGTTGCCCGTTCGATCTGCTGCACAGCAATAACATCTGCACCGGTCGATTTTATCCACTCCGCAAATTGTTTTACATCGCTTTTATTTTTCAATCCATGATGTGCGTTCACGGAAAGCATTTTAAACTGACTCATTATTTTATTCGGTGCTGTTTTTAATGAATCGGCAAGATCGGTTGTCTTTTGTGAAGACGAGCATGAGGCAAAAAATAATGCCGAAGTAATAAGAAATGAAAACAAGAAAATATTTTTCATATCAATTCAAATGGATTCCTGTTAACTCTTGCTGCATCATCATCAATCCCTGCGTAATATTCATTGGAGTGTAGTGAAGTTGAATTTTCGCTTTCTCGATTATGAACGAAGTATTCATCGGACGAGCCGCTCTCTGGTCAAGGTCTGCAGTCTTAACTCGTACAATAAGAGATTTGTCGTAACCGAAAATCTCCGCAGCACGAATTGCAAAATCATATCGGCTGATTGTTTCCGGTCCGGAAATATGGAACATCCCTTCGACATTACGTTCCATTGTACTCTTCATAGCCATTGCAAGATCGTGTACATGTGTAGGATTACTGATCTGATCATCAACGCAGCGAATTTGTTTTCCGTCGTTCAAGTTGTTGATAACCCACAATGCAAAATTATTTTTCACATTCACACCAATTCCATACACAAGAATCGTTCGAAGGATCGCATAATCAATTCCGCTTGAGATGATGACATTCTCGCCGGCAAGTTTCGTCTTCCCATAATAATTGACTGGATTAACTCGATCTTCTTCCTTATAATTTCCGAACTTTCCATTAAACACATAATCGGTTGAAACATGAATTAGTTTCGCATTGATCTTTCTACAGACTTCAACAAGATGTTCAACGCCGGTAACGTTCATCTTCCACGCCTGCTCGCGGTCGCGCTCACAAAGGTCAACATTAGTCATTGCAGCCGCATTCAAAATAACATCGGGTCGATAGCTTACAATCAAACTTTTTACATCGCTGCGGTTGGAAATATCGAGTTGAGTATAATCGAACAGACCCTGGTTGTTGACGAATGAACGATGGTGCGAACTGTGCAACACTTCGTATTTCGATTTGCCATCGAAGATAAAAGCCAACCGTTGCCCAAGCAGACCATTACTCCCGCACACTAACACACGCTTCATAATAACTCTCTCATTGCTTTCAGTTGCGCGTGTTTTTCAGACAAAGTGAATTTCGTGCTGTGCGCCGAACACTTTTGTGCAAATTCAGCGGCTTCAAAATAATTTTTCTTTTTCAAATATGCATACAGAAGCGAAGCACCGAAAATATCACCTGAACCGATTGTTGAAACGGGATTTAGATTTGTTTCATGTGCAATTTCCGTTTGCAATAACTGTTTGTGCTCTTCCTGAAACAGTGTTGCACCTTTTTCCGCGCGGGTGATGATGAAAGCTTTCACCATCAGCGGGATCATTTGTTTTGCAAGCAATTCATCATTGAAATGTTCAACGGAAATTCCGGCAGCCTCTTCATCATTCATCTGAACACTATCCATCATAAAACACCATCGCCTCCAATCTGCCATCGGGTTACGGAACCGAGTCCCATCGTCATTCACTCCAAGCGTTAGACAATGCAGATCGAGGTGAATCGGGGTTTTCTTTCCACGAACTTCAAGACGGATCTCATCAATCGTATCAACAGTAATATCTTTTCCGGAAAGCATGTTAATGTAAACACCGTCAACATTCAGGAATTTTTTGATGTGCGGAAACGGAATCGGTTTTGCAATATTCAGCGAACACTCATTCGGACGATCATCAAAATAATGAATGTAATTCGACTCTCCGGGAAATTGAAAAATTCCGCTGTCGTCAATATTCTTATACTGAGAAATCACTTTCTTTACTTCCGTGAATTCCGTTTCACCAATACCGAACACGGGAAAAATTGTATCTCGATCTCCGACAAGATTAGCCAACGCCGCAAGAGAATGAAAAATTCCGCCAAGTTTTCTCTCTTCGGTTCCATCCAATCGATGAAAAATATCGAGGCAAAAATGTCCAATAACTGTTATTTTCATTTTTTATCCAAAGGATGCTCCGCATACACTTCTTTCGGATCGAAAACAATATCGTTCGTTTCTTTGTAACCATTTCCGCCGGCAGTAACTTCACGGTAGAAACATGTTCGATGTCCGGTGTGGCACGCGGCATCACCAATCTGATGCACACGAAGCAGGATCACATCTGCATCACAATCGATATGGATGGATTTTACTTCCTGAACATTTCCGGATTCTTCACCTTTGCGCCATACCTTTCCGCGCGAGCGGCTAAAATACACTGCCCTATTTGTCTTCACCGTTTCTTCCAAACTCGCCCGATTCATCCACGCCATCATCAAAATATCACCGGTTGTATCATCCTGTGCAATCGCCGGTATCAGTCCGTTGGAATTGTATTTTACATCGTCAAGTAGTTTCATTTTTTCCCTAATCTGACCGTCAACTTTGAGTTGACGGTCAGATATTTAAAGGTGACGGTCAACTGTTTATACTCTCACTAAAATATTCTTTGACCGTAAATATTCTTTTGCTTGTTTGATTGTAAATTGCCGGAAATGGAAAATGGAAGCAGCGAGAACAGCATCAACATCTGCATCATTAAATGCATCATATAAATGTTCCAGCGTCCCTGCACCGCCGCTTGCAATTACCGGAATTCTTACCGCACTGGTAACTTTTTTCAGCAATGCAATATCATAACCATCTTTGGTTCCGTCGCGATCCATACTCGTCAATAGAATTTCGCCGGCTCCGCGTTGTTCACATTCCTGCGCCCATTCAATAACGTCCAAATCGGTTTCGGTTCGTCCCCCATGAATAAAGACTTTCCATTGTTCATCAGCGATTTTTTTTGCATCAATCGCAACTACAATACATTGCACACCATAATTTTCAGCACCGTCATTGATGATTTGTGGATTTTTCACCGCCGCAGTATTGATGCTCACTTTATCCGCCCCGCTTCGCAGCATTTCTCGAATATCATTCGTTGTGCGAAT
>JANONI010000130.1:0-6422 GCA_031420755.1 Bacteroidota bacterium
ATTTAGGGGTGTGTAAAATACTAAAAACAAAAACTCTCTACCGCCAAAACCGACGGAGAAGTCAATCGTCTTGAACTGCTTTGCACATCATTAGATCGCAAAATAGATGAAGCGGTGTATGAGTTATATGGATTGACCGAAGAAGAAATAAAGATTGTCGAAGACTCGACTCGGCGAGTGGAGGGAAAGTAAGAGCAACACACCCCGTACCCCTCTCTCCACCGCACAAAACCAACACTCAGAGGGGAGTTGCTTGCGAAATTAAAATGTGACCTAAAAGTCCCCTCTGTGCGAAAGCAAAAGCGTAAGCGAGAGGGGATTTAGGGGTGTGTAAAATACTAAAAACAAAAACTCTCTACCGCCAAAACCGACGGAGAAGTCAATCGTCTTGAACTGCTTTGCACATCATTAGATCGAAAAATAGATGAAGCGGTGTATGAGTTATATGGATTGACCGAAGAAGAAATAAAGATTGTCGAAGACTCGACTCGGCGAGTAAATAACCTTCTGCAAGGTTATTTATTTCTCTTTTTAAGGTTCGGTTACTTAAATAATAAAATTCGGAGCACCACAATGACATCATCTCGAACAGTTCGAACTATCCGCGCACCGCGCGGCTCAACGTATTCTGCAAAAGGATGGGTGCAGGAAGCGGCGATAAGAATGTTAATGAACAATCTTGATCCCGATGTTGCCGAACGACCGCAGGAACTGATCGTGTACGGCGGAACAGGAAAAGCCGCCCGCAATTGGCAATGCTATGATTCCATCATCGACACGCTAAAAAAATTAGAGAACAACGAAACACTTCTTGTTCAATCCGGCAAACCGGTCGGAATTTTTCGAACGCACACCAACGCCCCGCGTGTATTGATTTCGAACTCGATGATCGTTCCAAAGTGGGCAACGTGGGATGAGTTCCGCAGACTTGAAGCGTTGGGTTTGACGATGTATGGACAAATGACCGCTGGAAGCTGGATCTATATTGGCTCGCAAGGAATTTTGCAGGGAACGTATGAAACATTTGCCGAAGCAGCGCGGCAGCATTTTTCTGCTAATGGTGGAGACGGAACACTTGCCGGAAAATTTCTATTAACGGCTGGTCTCGGCGGAATGGGTGGCGCGCAGACACTTGCCGCAACAATGAATGGTGCGGCGTGTCTTGTTATTGAAGTTGATCGTTCAAGAATTGAAAAACGTCTCGCCACAAAATATCTCGATACGATGACCGATAATTTCGATGAAGCGATGACGATGATCCGTTCTGCAAAAGAAAATAAAATTCCACTTTCGGTCGGACTGCTTGGCAATGCCGCGGAGATCGTTCCAAAAATTGCGCGCGGAAAATTCCTGCCGGATATTGTTACCGATCAAACATCCGCACACGATCCGCTTAACGGATATGTTCCTGCGGGAATGACGTATAAAAAAGCACTCGATCTGCGAAAAAAGAATCCAAAAAAATATGTTGAACTTTCGCGTGCATCGATTGTAGCGCATGTAAAAGGTTTACTTCTGCTGAAGAAGAAAGGAAAAATTGTTTTTGATTACGGAAACAATATTCGCGGTGAAGCGCAGACCGGCGGTGTAAAAAACGCATTCGATATTCCGGGATTTGTTCCCGAATATATTCGTCCGTTATTCTGCGACGGTAAAGGTCCGTTTCGATGGGTTGCGCTTTCCGGCGATCCTGAAGATATTTACCGAACAGACCGTGCCGTGTTGGAAACATTTCCTGACAATACATTATTGAAAAATTGGATCGAAAAAGCGCAGAAGGTGGTGGCGTTTCAAGGATTACCGGCACGAATCTGCTGGCTTGGGTACGGAGAGCGGGCGAAGATGGGAAAAATATTCAATCAACTTGTTCGCAGCGGCGAAGTGAAAGCACCAATCGTAATCGGACGCGATCATTTGGATTGCGGAAGCGTTGCATCTCCGAATCGCGAAACAGAAAAAATGATTGATGGAAGTGATGCGATTGCCGATTGGCCCATTCTTGGTGCAATGTTGAATTCCATCGGCGGTGCAAGCTGGGTAAGTGTTCATCACGGCGGAGGGGTTGGTATTGGAAATTCTATTCATAATGGAATGGTAATCGTCTGCGATGGAAGTGTTGATGCAGACGAACGATTGGAACGTGTGCTGACCTATGATCCCGGAATGGGAATCATCCGTCATGCGGATGCAGGATATGAACGCGCGGTAAAGAATGCAAAACTATTTGGCGTAAAAATTCCGATGATGAAATAAACCGATGCCCAACTATCATTTTTACAAATGTCCTTAAAAAAAACGATAACGACAATTTTTTCACAGCGAATCATTATCTCGTTTGTTGCTGCATTAGCAACGTTATTCGTTGTGGGATATTTTACGGTTCAAACCGTTTTGCAATTGACCGATGATTACGGAAACGTTGCATTAACATACGAAGTGATGAGGGAACTGGATGAAATTGTTACGAATGTTTCGTTTAGTCAAACGGAACTTCGCACGTTTTATCTTACCTCGGACTCATCGTATCTAAGAACATACCGAATAAAGATTGATACCATTCACCGGCATTTGAACGTTGTTCGAGCTTTGATCGAGAACAATCCGTTACAGCAAAAGACATTCGCTGTGCTGAAAAGAGCCATTGCTGACCGCGAAGAGTTTAACGAACGGAAGATTACTGCTGTTGTTCAAAACGGTCAAGTGTTTGCCGACAAGGAATTTACTGTGCAAAAAAGCCAGGCGAACGTTCGTCGTATTGATAGTCTGATTTATATAATGGAGTCGGCGGAAAAACAACTGCTTTCCGAACGGAAACTGCACACGACAAATCAAACAAAACGAACGCTGCTGTTGATCACGTTCGGCGGTTTCGTGAGTGTGTCGTTGCTGTTGATCGTATTTCTCTTTCTCACAAAAGAAATTCGACAACGGAAGGAAACTGAAAAAGAGATTCGCAATAGCGAAAAACGATTGATCAATTTCCTTGAAGCCGTTCCTGCTGGTATTTATATCTTAAAAGCTGATGGGAAACCGTACTATGCGAACGAAGAAGCAAAAAAAATCCTCGGTGTCGGAATAGAACCAAACGCATTACCAGAAAATCTTGCCGAAATTTATAATGCATATATTCAGGGAACGGATACACTTTATCCTTCCGAAATGATGCCAGTTGTCCGCGCGCTTAAAGGAGAGCGTTCAACAATTTCCGACATAGAAATTTGGAAACCGGATGCCATCACGCCGTTGTTTGTTACCGGTGCTCCGATTTACGACAGCGATGGAAATCTTCAGTATGCAATGGCGGCATTTTTGGACATTTCGGAACAGAAACAGGCACAGCAACAATTAGCGGACAGTGAAGAACATTTCCGTCAGATCATAGAAAATGCGTCGGATATTATTTATCGAACAGATGAACACGGAAAATTCACGTACGTGAACCCGACGGGACTAACGATGTTTGGATATACCATTTCGGATGTTATTGGAATGCATTTTACGATGTTTGTGAAAGAGACAGAACGGCAAAAAGCTGCACGAAATTATTACCGTCAGATGCTTGCACAAACCAAATCCAGTTATTATGAATTCTCCGCTGTGAAAAAAAACGGAGAAGAGGTTATTCTTGGGCAAAGTATTGAACTGTTGTTCGAGAAACAAAAAGTTGTCGGCTTTCTTGCCATTGCTCGCAATATCACAGCACAAAAACTTATTGAAGAAGAGATCGCTCGAAGTCATCAGCAATTAGATACAGTCATTTCAACCGTGGATGAAGGAATCACCTTCAGCGATGAGGATGGAAAATTTGAAATCTTCAACGCCAAAATGGAAGAGTTAACAGGATACTCGAAAGAAGAAGCAAACACCGATGAGTTCACTACATTGCTGTATCCCGATCCGAAAGAACAACGGAAAGGTCTGGAACGGTTAGGCATAGTTGTTGAAAAAGGTTTTATTCGGGATGTTGAAACGATAATCAAAACGAAGACAGGCGAAGAAAAAAATCTTCTGATCTCTACCCGCATTGTTCACCTGAAAGACAAGGTGATGTATCTTAGCGCGTACAGGGATATTACGTTGCGAAAAAAAGCTGAAGAGGCGTTACGTGAAAGTGAATCTCGATTTTCGGGAATATTGAACATGGCTAAAGATGCGATTATATCGATCAACGAAAAACAGGAAATCATTATTTTCAACACCGGTGCAGAGCAAATTTTTCAGAACACAAAAGCTGAAATTATTGGAAAACCTCTTTCTAATCTTATTCCAGAACGGTTTCACGAAGGCCATAAAAAATTTATCGAGGGTTTTTCTGCATCAGATTCCGCCCAGCGTGAGATGGCAAGTAGTAGAGAAATATTTGGAAAGAGAAAAGACGGAATAGAATTTCCAGCCGAAGCTTCTATTTCAAAACTCGAATTGCATGGTCAAAAAATATTAACGGTCGTATTGCACGACATTACCGTTCGAAAGAAAGCAGAAAAAGAACTTCAAAAGGCGAAGGAAGCTGCAGAAGAGGCGAATATTACCAAATCACTATTTCTAGCTACCATGAGCCATGAAATACGCACACCAATGAACGGTGTAATCGGGATGACCGATCTTCTGTTGCAGACTACGTTGAACCATGAACAACGGGAATATACGGAGATCATTCGTTCCAGCGGAGAAACGCTGCTGACGCTGATTAACGACATTCTTGATTTCTCAAAGATCGAATCCGGAAAATTGGACATGGAAAAACGTCCGATTGAAGTGCAGAGTTTGATTGAAGAGACATTCGATCTCGTCGCACGCCATGCCGTAGAAAAACAATTGGATATCGTCTATCTGCTTGATCCATCCGTTCCGCCGTACATTATCGGAGATCCTGTTCGACTGCGCCAGATTCTATTGAATCTTATAAATAATGCAATCAAGTTTACCGACCGCGGTGAAGTATTGGTCTCCGTGAAAGAGATCCGCAAAGAAGAGACAATGACGATCCTTCAATTTTCCGTACGAGATACTGGAATAGGAATTCCGAAAAACAAGGTGAACAAATTATTCCAGGCATTTTCGCAGGTTGATGCCTCAACAACAAGAAAGTACGGCGGCACCGGACTTGGATTGGCAATTACGAAACGTCTTGTAGAATTGATGGAAGGCGAAGTATGGGCTGAAAGTGAAGATGGAAAAGGTTCAACATTTCATTTTACGATAACAGTACCAACAACAACGAGCATTGAAGGATTGCCAAAAAAATATGTTCGCGGAAAAATTCCCGAGTTAACGGGAAAGCGAGTGTTGCTCGTTGATGACAATGCAACGAATCTGAACATTCTCAGTATTCAATGCACAAATTGTGGAATGCATCCGCGGGCAACAACATCACAGCGCGAAGCACTTACATGGGTGAACGAGAATGATCCGTTTGATATTGCGATCATTGATTTTAATATGCCGGAAATGAACGGTGTTGAACTTGCACGAACAATTCTTACGACAAGAAACGACAAACCATTTCCGATCATTCTCTTTTCTTCCTCGGGACGCACTGAATTTACCGATGAAGAAAATGCATTATTCTCCGCCGTTATTTTGAAACCGATGAAACAGGCGCAGCTGTATTCAACAATGATTGATGTGCTTGCAAAAAACAATATCGGTCCATTCGTTCGGGTTAATCCAGGAAAACAAAAGATCGAACAGCTCGCACATCAGATTCCGTTAATCATTCTTGTTGCAGAAGATAATATTATCAATCAAAAACTTGCGCTTCGATTATTGCAGCAGCTTGGATATTCTGCGGATATTGCCGCGAATGGAAAAGAAGCGTTGGAGATGACAAAACAAAAACAGTACGATATTATCCTGATGGATCTGCATATGCCGGTGATGGACGGTTTGTCGGCAACGAGAGAAATTGTGAAAATAATTGATGCATCTATTCGTCCGAAAATTATTGCAATGACCGCCGATGCGATGAGCGGCGACAGAGAAAACTGTATCGATGCCGGAATGGATGATTATATCAGCAAACCGGTGCGGTTGGATGGTTTGCGCTCAATGCTGCGAACATACGGAGAGATGATCGTAGGACGAAAAAATAATATTTCATCACAACAATCGCTTGGCGATGAAATGTTTAATCGTCTTCACGAAATATTGTTAGAGACCGATGAAATTTTTTTCAAAGAATTTGTTCTGTCGTTTCCCTCACAATCCGCAGAGATCATGGAACAGCTTCGGAGCGCATGGAATAAAAAAGATACGGAACAATTAGTCTTTGCTTCGCACACATTACGGGGATTAGCATTGAGTTTTGGTGCAAATATTCTTGCAGAATATTGCATAGTAATTGAACACAATGCAGAAACAAATCCCGATAGTATCACCAATGAGTCCATCGCCAACGTAGAGCAATCACTTCAGCGATCGTA
>JANONI010000131.1:0-9945 GCA_031420755.1 Bacteroidota bacterium
TTGATTGGCACAGGAATGGGACTTCGTATGTTCCTGTTTGGCCTTCCATTAAAGATTGATGTTGCGTGGTCCTATACCGGTGAAGGATTCTCAATTCCGAAATATTATTTCTCGCTTGGCGGTGATTTTTAAAGAAATGAAAGATATTATACTATAGGGCAGTTCTCAAAATAGGATATATGAAAGAAAAATGTCGCGCTGAGCGAAGTCGAAGCGTGATATTTGCGAAAAAACCGTGGTTCGACTCCGCTCACCACAACAAAAATTAATTTTTAGAACGCCCTATAACAGTGATATAGGGTTGAGGTATAAATCATAAAAAAATTGAATATATTGCAATGCAAGACAAACGATTAAATCACAAAAGTTAAACAAAATAGTTGGCGATTTGGAAACAGCGATAAAAAATAAACGAACTTCTTCACCGCTTGTTGGACTTACTAAACCAAAAAAATTAATCGCTTTTGGTTGGTATGGTGGTAAGTTCTCTCATCTTGATTGGTTGTTGCCATTACTGCCCGACTGTTTACATTATTGTGAACCTTTTGCAGGATCAGGTGCAGTTTTAATGAATCGTGAACCATCGCCAGTCGAGACTTACAACGATATTGACGGTGAAGTAGTAAATTTTTTCAGAGTTTTAAGAGAAAGTAAAGATGAACTGATTGAACAGATTGCATTAACACCATTTTCCCGTGAAGAATTTGCCCTTGCCTGTGAATTAAATCCTAATTTAACAAATGTTGAGCGTGCCAGACGTTTTTATGTACGTGCACGACAAGTAAGAACAGGACTTGCACAGACAGCATCAATTGGAAGGTGGGCAAATTGTAAAAACACAAGCCGTTCTGGAATGAGTGGAGTTGTGAGTCGTTGGCTTGGCGGGGTAGAGCAACTTGATTTTATTGCTGAACGATTTTTAAGGGTGCAAATTGAAAACCGACCAGCGACTAATATTGTAAATCTTTATGATGGTAAAGAAACCTTATTCTATTGCGACCCTCCATACATACACGAAACAAGAGGGGATTCAAAAGCGTATGGCTTTGAAATGGACAATCAAATGCACATTGAATTAGCAGAAGTTCTTAATAAAGCAGAAGGAATGGTAGCTCTTTCAAATTACGATTGTGAATTAATGAATAAACTTTACTCAAGTAAAAAATGGAAGAAAATTTATAGCCTAGAAAAAACAATACATTCAACCAAAGATAAACGACAAGAAGTACTTTGGGTGAATTACGATTTGAATAAACATCCTAAAACATATTCCCTTTTCGCAAATGAGTAAACAGCAAGATATTTTAGAGAAGTATTATACTTCTTCATTAAAACGCAAGACCAAAACATTCATCGAATCGGAAGAATTAAGAAACCAGGTCGAGTTTATTTGTAGATGTAATGCAAACAAAGCCCCAATTAGATTTTTGATGTCTTGCTTGTTAGCTAAAATTGATAATTCAAATATTGACATCCGAAAACCGTATACAGAAATTAAAGGAAAAGACACTTTTTCCGGGAGATTTTACGACGAACATTTTGTAGAAGAATTTATTCACAAATATAAATTGCCTTGCAATCCGACTACTGCTTATTTAACACCGGCATTTCGCAATATTGATAGAACTTTAACGACCAAGTTGGTTTTAGTAGGTCGACCAAGAGAGGTATATAATTTTACTCTTGAAATTCTTGATAACGTTTATCGTGAAGATGAAACTTCTGAAAATATATTGAAAGAAATTATCCGTTTTCTACTACTTGTTAAAGAAGAAGACAGAACCAGAATGCAGCAACTGATAATGAATTTAAGTCAAACTGATGATTTTCTTTCATTATCTTCGGAAGAGATTATAACTCTTCTGATGCAACATTTGAATTGTAAAAATTCAAGCAGACTTCCTGTATTAATTGTTGCAGCGGCATATCAATCCGTAAAAGACAAAATTGGTGAAATAACCTTACCACTTCAATCTCACAATGCTGCTGACAAACAAACAGGGTCGATTGGCGACATCGAAGTAACACTTATTAATGATGATAAAATTATAACCTCTTATGAGATGAAAGATAAAAAAGTAACCAAAAACGATATTGATCATTGTTTACAGAAATTATCGTCCTCAAAATCTAATATTGATAATTATATTTTTATAACCACAGATATAATTGATTCTGAAGTTATGGATTATGCAAAATCTCTGTACGACAAAACAGGAATTGAGATTGCTGTTTTGGATTGTATTGGTTTTCTTCGTCACTATTTACATTTCTTTCACAGACAGAGAAATATATTTCTAAACACTTATCAAGAGTTGGTTTTATTGGAACCAACAAGTTCCGTCTCTCAAGTGTTGAAAGAAGCGTTTTTAGCATTAAGAAGAGCGGCAGAAGCCGACAGGCAATAATGTTTGTAATCCAAATATCTTATGCTTTCATCATCTGCTTTTTCCAATAAAGATAGAACGGAATACCTGCGACGAGCAAGAACAATCCTACCATTGAATCTCTTGTCTGTTCAACAATCGTATTATAAACAAACCACGTAGCAACGATAATGAATAAGATTGGAATAACCGGATACAATGGAACTTTATACAACCGTTCAGCTTTTGGTTGTTTAACGCGAAGGATAAACACTGCCACCGCACCAAGCGCATAGAATATCCACCCGGCAAAGATCACATAGGTAAAAATTTGATCGAACGTTCCCGTGAGACACAAAATTGAAGCCCATGTTCCTTGAATGATAAGTGATTTTGCAGGTGTGCGGAATTTCGGATGCACTTCTCCCATACGTTTGAAGAACATTTTATCTTTCGCCATTGCATAAAATACGCGCGCAGTTGTCATTGAAGTTGCGTTCACCGTGCCGAATGTTGAGATCATCACCATTGCAGAAATAATCGCGCCGCCCCAGCCGTAAAAAACTACATTCATAACATCCGCTGCTACTAATTTTGACTGCGCAATTTGTCCGATCGGAAGAATATAAAGATATGCAAGATTTGTTGTAACATAGATGACAATAACAGCAAGTGTTCCAATAATAAGCGCACGTGGAATATTTTTTTGCGGTTCAATCACTTCTCCAGCAAGATACGTCAGCGAATTCCACCCGTCGTACGACCATAAAGTTGCAATCATTGCAACGCCGACAGCGGCAAGCAACGAACCGGAAGAGGGCATTCCCCAAAGCGGAAAGAAGTTATCAACATTTCCTTTTCCCGATGAGAATGCCAAAACGATGATTGCACCGATTGCCGCAACTTTTAATATGGTAAACACATTCTGGATCATCCCCCCGAATTGTACGCCAAAATAATTAATTGTCGTAACAGTGATGATGGCAAGGATTGCGACCATTGTAATACCGATATTTTTCAATGGAAAAATATTTCCGAGCAGCGGAAGCTGCCATGCTTCAAGTTCCGGTCCAAGATGCGGAAGATCAACGAAGTATCCCAAATACTTTGCAAATGCAACGGCAATTGCTGCGATGGAACCGGTTTGATAGACAATGAATGTCGTCCAGCCATACAAAAATGCGGTAAGTTGTCCGAAGGTGACGCGAAAAAAAACATATTGTCCGCCCGCTTCGGGAATTAAACTTGCAACCTCTGCGTTGGTTAGTGCTCCTGCAAGCGTCAACAATCCGGTCAATATCCAAACGCCGATCATTAATCCGGGAACATCAACATTGGCGGCAACATTTTGCGGCGTAAGAAAAATTCCGGATCCAATAACAGATCCGATAACCACCATAATGGCATTGGTAAGCGTTAATCGGCGGGCAAGTGTAGTTCCACCCTGTTGATCAGATGACATTTAAATCTCCGTTGGTGATGATTATAGTGAATGGCATTTGCAATGCAAAAATAATACTCATTCACATTGCAAAATGCAATGTGCAGTGAAAATTATTTGAACATTACCATTTACGGAGATGGCGTTTTAAGAGGAAATGTAACAGTAAAAATAGTGCCAACATTAACTTCGCTTTTAACAGAAATTGTTCCGCTGTGAATATCGGCGATCCATTTTGAGATGGAGAGTCCAAGTCCGCTGCCGCCGAGTTCGCGCGAACGTGCTTTATCAACGCGATAGAATCGGTCGAAGATTTTTGAAAGATCGACTGCAGGAATTCCAATTCCTGTATCTTTCACTCGAACCGTAGCAGTATTGCCATCACGAAAAAGAGAGATTTCCACCAGTCCGTTTTTCGGAGTATATTTTATTGCATTGTCGATAAGATTTAAAAACAGTTGGCGCAAACGAACAGCATCTCCAAGAATCAACGCATCATCCAACGCGCCGAGCATAACAGTGATATGTTTATTCTCCGCCAGCATTATACAATCTTCGTATAATTCTTGAATAATAGGGCGAAGCCACACATCGGTAAAATTCATAGCCGGTCGGGTAACATCTGCTTTTGCGAGTGAAAGCAAATTCTCTATGATCGAAGACATTCGCATCGTTTCTTCTAGCGCGCTGGATAGCACGCTTCGATATTCTTCCGACGAATGTTTTTTGCTGCGAAGGGCAAGCTCCAGTTCTCCGCGCAAAATAGTCAATGGTGTGCGAAGTTCGTGTGATGCGTCGCTGGAAAATTGCTGGGTCTGTGCAAACGATAATTGCAAACGGCTGATCATGTCGTTGAATGTTGCAACTAAGCGTCCAAGCTCATCATCAACTCCTGAAGATTTTATCCGCTGGTCAAGATTATGTGCGGTGATTGCGCGCGCTGTCCGCGTAATATCATCCACCGGTTTGAATGAACGTGCAGCAAGAAACCATCCTCCGCCGATTGAGATGACAACAGCAATGGGAATCAGCAGTAAGAAAATTGAGAATAAATTTCCCAATACTTCATTGATCTCGGAAATAGGATATGCGATAAATACTTTCATTGTTCTATCCTGACTTACGGCAAGACGAAGCGGCTGGCCTTGTGCATTCCAAATAGTAACAAGTTTTGTAATATCCTGCGGAATATCATCAAATGTGATATTCTCCTCTTTCCCAAGACCGGATTTATAGAGAATGTCGCCATTACGGTCGCGGATCTGAACGATTTGTTTTTTCGAGATTTGCAGTGAATGTTCGTAGATCTTATTCCATAATTCATCATATTCAACGTCAATAGAATCGAGATTCTTCATCTCAACTTCGTCGGATCTTCGCACAGTTTCTTCAGCAGATTTTTTTTCAATTGTTGATTGCGGCTTCTGTTTAGGGCGAAGTTTTTTTAACCGGATTTTTTTTGCCTGAGGTTCAATAAACGCTTTTAATGTTACGACCTCTTGGTATAACGACCGATCAAGACTCGAGAGAAGATTCTGTTCTGTATAAAAATACGAGGCGAGAGCAAAACCAAGCAGCGTTCCTCCTACAATAAGGGAGTAATAGAGCGTAAGTCTGAATCGAATTGAGCGTTGAAGATTTTTCATTCAAGTAGTAATCTTTTGAATTAAACAGATATTGCTTTACGTATTTTTTTCCCTTTGTATTTCATTTTTGGTTCAAACAACACAAATTGATTTTCTTGTGCACGTTGTGTTGGAAGTTTTGTCAAATAGTTTGAAATAAAAAGCTCTTTTCCGGTTTGATTTGAAGTGCTGGTAACATTTCTCATTCCATAAGTCAAGTCCCAGGCAATAATCAAATTTTGAAGTCAGAATTCCATCCACCAAGTGCTCTATCTTCGTCGAGTGAGTTTTCAAGTGCAACAACCCAAGCTCGATTATTAAAACTCAATTTTGACAATGATATTAATTTTTTCGCTTCAATTTTCTTTAAGGAAAGTATATTGGTAATATCAGATATTCCTAAAATGGGAGAAATTAACTCCGAAATAATAAAGTTTAAATTTGTAATTGTAGATTTTAAATTCCATTTTTTATACAAACACAAAATTTGAAAGTAATATTCATTTTCATTATTCACGAATTCAATGGAATATTTATACCGATTGCCCGAAAACTTTTTTTTCATTAAATATCACTTTCATATTCTCTTGAAAATTCATCAAATACAACTCTCAAAACTTTTAACCTTTCTTCAACCTCTAACAATGAGGCCAATCTTAAAATATCTACTTTTGATAAAGATTGAATTTTCATGTTGACAAGAAAGCTTTTTACATCTTTTGAAATATCATCAATTATTAAAACAACGCTTCCATCTTTTATTCTGTCTTCTGAAAATTTGTTTGCAATTCTTTAACCACACCGTCCGCACTATTTTGATTTAATAATTTCAATTTTTTGATTTGATAAACTACCCCGAAGTTTGTGTTTAAATCAACTCCTTTATCATGGGCTGAAGTTCTAGTATCTCTGTAAAGTTTGCAGGCAAATTTTTCTAAATGAGTTTTTAATATTGAAAATAAAAATATCTCGAAATTAATTGGATTAATACTTATATGTTGAGATAATAACTCTAAAAACTTGGTTTTATCTTTTGCTATTTTAAGACGTCCATTGAGATTTTCAAGATTCGGAATTATTCCGATTTTATTTGTGATGTACTCTTTTATGAGTTGTGGGATAATAACAATTAAATCAGAAGCAAAATATTTAAATGGTTTAGTTAAAAAATATTTTTTGTTAGCAATTACTTTTAAGATGCCATACTTTGGTAAGTTTCTTGAAGGGTAAGCATCATAATATTTTCCTCCAATGTGCAATGAATGCCCAAGATATTTTTTGAAATAATTTACAGACTTTTCATAGTTGGTTTTAATTTCGTTGTCTGAAAAATACTCTTGTTTATTCTCAGAATATTTTTTTATCAAGCCGTAGCTAATAATAGGGAAAATAACTTTTGTCTTTGAACGCAAAAGCATTTTTTCAATTTCTGATTGACAATATTTTAGATTATTTTTCATTAAGGTTCACGGTAAACAATTTGTTTTTATTTGATCTAAATTTTAATCTTTCATAACATAGCCAACGCCACGAATGGTGTGAAGTAATTTCTTTTCAAAACCGCCGTCAATTTTTGTCCGCAAATGATTAACATAGACATCGATAATATTTGTGCCTGTGTCAAAATTGTAGTTCCAAATATGTTCGGTGATTGTGCTTCGATCAAGCGTCTTGTTTTTGTTGCGAATAAAAAATTCGAGCAGAGAAAATTCTTTTGTTGTAAGATCAATCACTTTTCCGTCGCGGATGACTTTACGTGGTACAAGATCAACAGTAAGGTCTGCAATTGTTAAAGTAGTTGCAGATTTTTCTGCTCCTTTTTTTCTACGAAGAAGTGAGCGGACGCGCGCTAATAATTCGGTAATTGCAAAAGGTTTCACCAGGTAATCATCGGCACCCGCATCAAGTCCTTTCACGCGGTCTTCAACAGTACCTTTCGCCGTAAGCATCAATATGGGAGTTTCAATATTCGATGTTCGAAGAGCACTCAGTACCTGAATGCCGTCCTTTTTGGGAAGCATGATATCGAGGATGATAAGATCGAAGTGCTGCTTCAACGCCAGTTGTTCGCCCTTCTCGCCGTCGTAAGCATCATCTACGGAATATTTTTCCTCTTCCAATCCTTTCCGGATCAGCGCGGAGATTTTTTTCTCATCTTCGATGATGAGTATTTTTGCTTTTTGTTCTTTCATTTCTTAGCCGCTATTTTTTTAGATCGTTTGCTTTTATTTCTTTTGACCATCGAAGAGCGCCGGTGAGATCGTAACATTCCATTGTTACAATCCGTTCTTTTTGTGTTCCGCTGAATCGAAGCATACCGAAATTATGTTTGTCGTTGACCAATGTTCCTTCTACGCGCGAAGGATTGTTTTGTTCTTTTTCGGATAATTTGCTGTTCAATCCGGAAGTGAGAGACGAACTTGTGAAATCGTACAGTGGATAGAAGGCGCTGTCGGTATGAACGACCAGTTCTGTATGATGACGGTCGCCGCTCAAGAATATTACACCGGAGATTTTATTTGCTTTGATGTACGTGACCAGATCGTTGTATTCGGTGGTGAATTGTGTCATCGCTTCATAATATTCTCCGTTGGCGTTCAATACCTGATTTCCATTAACGATGAATTTGAACGGAGCATTACTGTTGGAAAGACAATCTTTAAGCCACTGTAATTGTTCTTTCCCGAACATTGTCTTGGCAGCATCGTTCGGCGCATCATTCGGTGAACGATGATACCGATCGTCCAGAAGAAAAAATTCTACATCACCCCACATAAAACGTCCGAATGTTCCATTTGTATTCTCAATTCCATAGGTTTGGTTTGCCCAAAAAGCCTTGAAGATGTTGAGACTGCTTTCTTTTAATCGAAAAGTTCTATCGGCATCATTTGGACCGTAATCGTGGTCGTCCCAGATTGCGTAATTGTGCACGGATCCGAGAAGCGGCTGCATTTCGGCAATCTCCCGCGTGTGAGAATATCGATAAGCAATTCCGGACTGTGTGTCCCAATCCACCTCTCGTAAATAGATATTGTCTCCGCCCCAAATAAAGAGATCGGGATTTTTTGAACGTATTGTTTTGAAAATTTCGTAATTGCTTCCGTATGGTTTTCCCGGACGATCGATAGCGGTTTCATTCACAAAAGTACAAGAACCGAATGCAACAGAAAATACCGGAGGATCAGTCCGCCATTGCCATAACGGTTGTGTTTGAAATCGAAGCGGATAATTTCTTTTAACCACGTTACCATCGATCAAAATTTCATATTCAAATTTTTTTCCCGGAGCAAGACCGGTAACGAGAGTTTTTGCAGTATAAAAATTATCTTCGGTAGTTTTTTGTTGCACGCTTTTCAATTTCTTGCTCGGTTCTGCACTGTCCCAATATTGATAGTGTACCGTAGCGGATGTAGTTGTTTGCACCCACAACATTACCTCGGTCATTTGCCCATAACCCACCATTGGACCCGAACGAAGGGCAGCGTGTTGTCCGTTGACCAACAATAAACAAGAGAATAAAAAAACGGTTAGAGAGATAAAACGTTTCATACGACATCCTATTGAACAGTGTGATTGATTAAAAGTACCCGAATACAAACAAGGAAGCAAGTATTCTTCTCTACGTCATCCTTAAAGGTAATTTTATTTTGAACAAGAATGATCCCTAATAGAATTGTTCCAAATAGAAAAGAGGATCAAAAAAACGCCTTAGATTGCAGCAAATATTTATTCTTAAAACAACTTTGCTATTGAATCTTATCCGATCAGCAACGCTGATGAGTTACGACAAAAATTCTTCTCGACCATGATAAGACCACGTATCTTCTTATAGAAATCTAATGATTATTTCCTTGCATGATGCAGCGGTTCTGGTTACCTTTGTAGTAGAAATAAGACAAAAAAGTCTTGAATAAGGTTAATATGGGAACATCAAAAATAGCAATGCTTTCCGGAGTTTACCTGATTTTGGGTATGTATACGGTAAGTTTTACAGCAGCTGATAGAAACAATAGTTCTATCTCAGAATCCGTAGCAAACTCCGTTCAGGCAGAACAGATCGCCCGTACAGGGATTTCGTTGGCAATGACAAAAATGGGTGGAACTTACTCATCATCAACCAGAGAATATACAAATCAGACCGCTTCAGTGATGAATGGTTCTGTTGTATATTCAGCATCGGGAACAGATTTGCCATCTTCGCAATCACAAGTTACTTCAGTCGGCACCTTCTCAGGAAAAACGATTACGATTAAAGCGGTTTTCAGTTACGAACGCAATCGCTGGAGAATTATCAGAATGTATATTCCTCCAACGGTATAATCATATCTAAAGCAACACTTCCGTTTCTTTTCTGCGCTCTTAAAAACAACAGTCAATTGTAAAATTTTGGTAACTGCTCAGCGTATTTTTTAAAATTCTGTATTATGCTAATGAAATTTACAAACATAACGTCTCTGTCGAAGAACTGTATGGCGAGACTCTGTCTCGCCACTGCGAATCAGAGATTCGCAAT
>JANONI010000132.1:0-4679 GCA_031420755.1 Bacteroidota bacterium
AATTGCCCCATCGTCTAACGGCTAAGACAGCAGACTCTGACTCTGCTTATCGAGGTTCGAATCCTTGTGGGGCAGCAAAAAACCCGCACTTTAACAATGCGGATTTTTCTTTTTAGAGTGTGTTACCTATCTCAGTTTACAATAATAAAAACTTCTTGATTAAGTCTGATAATGCGGTTAATTTATACCCACGAAAAGGGAAAAAATGAAAACACCACTTACTGTTTTAATCATTGATGATGAAGTTGCATTTTCAAACATCCTGTGTTTAGAACTTGAATCAGAGGGAAATTATCAAGTTAAGAGTGCAAGTTCAGGCGAATTAGGAATTTCAATGCTTGGTTCAGAACAGTTTGATGTGGTTCTGCTCGACTATCATATCGGCTCAATGACCGGTCTGCAAGTGCTGCAGTGGATGAAAGATCAAAAAATGGAAACGCCGGTTATTATGCTTACCGCTGCCGGTACAGAGGAGGTCGCCGTCAACGCTATGAAACTCGGAGCGTATGATTACATTCGAAAAGAACGTCTTGAACTCTCTCATCTTCCTATTCTTATCAACGGCGTGTATGAGCGATATCTGTTCCGTCAAGACGTAAAACAAAAAGAAATTCAAAAGATAGAAGATGAAAAGCATAAAGCTGCTGTTCAAATGTTTCAAACAACGGTTCGCACCATTGCTCATCATGTCAACAATGCTCTTGCCATTATCATGCTTCGGTCATCATCCTACGAACGTATGGTACGAAAAACTCTTGATGTTGAAACTGCAAACCAATTCATACAATTGATCAGCGATCTAAAAGGACAAGCATCCGTTATCGAATCCGTCGTCCGTTCACTTGTTGAACTTACTAATGTTATCTATACCAACTACGCTACAGATCAGAGTATTATTGATATCCGTCAGGAATTAGAAAAGAATCTGAAAATAATGCAGGACAAAGAAAAAGAAAAAATCGCAATATAGTAATACGACTGTTTAATAGTTCGCGACCAAACTATCCAATATTGCATAACCTTGCGTATGCATGCTTCGCATCGCAAGGTTTTTATTTTACGTGCATAAATACAACTATTAACCGAACTCATCAATAACTATCCCACAAATTCGTCTGCAACCTCGTTTTTGTTCATTCCTTGACATCCGTTCAAACTATTCGTATTTTTCAAAGAAATAAGTAATTTTTTTGTCTTTCTACCAGGAAGTTATAGTTAGAAGAATGAAGAAACTGAACGACAGAGAAAAAACAATTCTCCACAATATCGTCCATAGTTATATCCAAACCGCAATCCCGGTCGGCTCTCGGTATATTTCCAAACGTCACGACATTGGTTTAAGTGCTGCAACGATTCGGAATGTAATGTCCGATTTGGAATCGCTCGGATATCTTGATCATCCGCATACATCGGCGGGCAGAATTCCGACGGACAAGGGATATCGATTCTATGTAAATGAATTGATGGAGATCGATCAATTAAGCGAACTGGAGCAATCCTCCATTCAATCGCAGCTTCACGGGAATATTGAAACGGATGATATCTTAAAAATTGCATCAAAAATACTCGGAACAATATCGCATCAACTGAGTGTTGTTACCGCCCCGCAAATGACATCGGGTGTGTTTGAAAAATTAGAATTGATGCAGATTTCCAGCACGCGGCTGCTGGTCATCATTTCCATTGGGTCCGGGTTAATAAAGACTATAATGATGGAAATTCATTCTGAAATTGCTCGTGCAAAATTAGAGAGCATTGCAGGATTGTTGAATGAACGCCTGAGTGGTTTAACGCTGAAGGAAATTCGCGATACGTTTATTGAGCGCGTTAAAGAATATCAATATGAAGAATCAGGATTGATCCGGCTATTCATCGAGTCCGTCGATAAATTATTCGATGAGAACCGACGAGACAAGCTCCATATCGGCGGAACAACAAACATTTTTTCTCAGCCCGAATTTGAAAATATAAAGAATTTCAAAAGCGTTATCGAACTGATGGAGAATGAAGACATCATCATTCACGTTTTGGAAACGGGAGATAATAAAACCGGCTTTGCCAATGTTACCATTGGTGAAGAAACAAAGATCGAGCATTTAAAAGATTTCAGCGTTGTAGCAAAAACATATACTGTTGGCAATGTTTCGGGAACGATCGGTTTACTCGGACCGAAAAGAATGGAATATTCAAAGATGATCCCTCTTGTCGATTTTGTTGCAACAACAATATCGAATCTTTTCGAACGAAAGGGATAGAAGGTTTTGTATGCCACACCTGCCCGCCTACGCCGTTCAGGCGGGCGGCTCGTCCCGAAGGGACTGAGACTGTGTCAAAAGTGTATTGCCGACCTCTCTACGAGCCATAGGCTGGTCGGCACTTTTAATTGTAAAAATAATGAAAATAGTAACGTCGCCGAACAGAGTTCGGCGATACAAATAGTTTTCACACAGTCTGAGTCTTCGGACACCACAAATATATTTTATCATCATTTATTAACAGAAGCAAGGATGTATGGAAAATCAAAACAACGAACCAATAACAAACGAACAACAGGAAACACAGCCGCAAGAGACACAGCAACAGGAAACACCGGTAAAGTCCGAACTGGAGATCGCAAACGAAAAAATTATCGAATTGGAATCAGTAATCGCTGTCAATAAAGACCAACTGCTGCGCAAAGCGGCGGAATTTGAGAACTACAAACGACGCATTGAACAGAATTCAATCAATTTTGCGAAGTATGCAAGTGAAAATATTATTCTCGACCTTCTTCCAATCATCGATGACCTTTCCCGTTCTCTAAAAAGCGGAAAGGATAAATCCGAGGATGATCCTTTTTATAAAGGGGTCGAGTTGATCCTTGCAAAATTCAATAAGATATTGGAATCGCAGGGTGTAAGGGTAATGGAATCGATCGGTAAAGAGTTTAATGTGGATTTTCATGACGTGATGATGCAGATTCCCCGCACCGATGTTGCTCCGCATATTATTATTGATGAGATTGAAAAGGGATATTTCTTGAACGACAAGGTGATCCGGCATGCAAAAGTTATTGTTGCGGCATCACTACCTGAACCGGCAGAGCAATCAGAGGAAGTGAACAATTAAGATGGCAGCTAAACGAGATTATTATGAAGTGCTTGGAGTGCAACGTAATGCTTCCGCTGATGAGATAAAAAAATCATATCGAAAACTTGCACTACAGTTTCATCCGGACAGAAATCCGAACAATAAAGATGCTGAAGATAAATTCAAAGAAGCCACTGAAGCATACGAAGTCCTCTCGGAACAGCAGAAGCGTCAGCGCTACGATCAATTCGGACACCAAGGTATGCGCGGCGGTGCGGATTATCAAAGTTACAACGATGTCAACGATATCTTCACACACTTCGGCGATATTTTCGGCGGAGGTGGTGGTGGAATATTTGAAGAAATGTTCGGCGGACAGCAGCGGAGACGTGGTCCTCGTTCAACCGGCGATCCGGGTTCCGATCTTCGTATCCGTTTAAAATTAACATTGGAAGAGATTGCCGCAGGTGTTGAGAAAAAAGTAAAAATTAAAAAATGGAAGTCGTGTACAACTTGTAACGGAAACGGCGCAAAACCCGGTTCTTCCCGATCCACCTGTCCTCAGTGTCAAGGTTCGGGCGAACTGAGACAGGTTTCCCGTTCAATGTTCGGACAGTTCGTGAATATCACTGCATGCGCATTCTGCGGCGGAACGGGTCAGATCATAAAAGAAAAATGCAATCCATGCGATGGTGAAGGACGAGAGCAGGGAGAATCAACGATCAAGATCAATGTTCCTGCCGGAGTGAGTGAAGGAAATTATATGACCTTGCAAGGTCAAGGCAATGCCGGACGGCGCGGCGGACAAGCCGGTGATGTGATCGTAGAATTCACGGAAGATAAACATAATTCATTTATTCGTAACGGCGACGATGTTATTTACACCGCATTGATCAGTTATCCCGATGCTGTGCTTGGTGCGGATATTGAAGTTCCGACATTGACCGGTAAATCAAAGATCAAGATCGATTCAGGAACGATGCCCGGAAAGATGCTGCGTTTAAAGGATAAAGGAATTCCGCATCTTAACGCCTATGGCCGCGGCGATCAATTGATTCAAATTCAAATATGGGTTCCGCATAAGATAAATTCGCGCGAGAAAGAATTACTGAAAGAACTTTCGGACAGCGAACATATCAATCCATCCGAAGAAGAAAAAAATAAGAGCAAGAGTTTATTTGATAAAATGAAAAATGCGTTCTCATAAGGGTGGTTCTCTCTACGAGCCGTAGGCAAAATCCAAATGTATTGTCATTCTCTACGAGTCGTAGACCGCACAAACAACGTGCCTGCACGCCGTAGTGCTAAGTTTCGGCACGCAGGCGTGCTTTGGCAGGCGGGCGAGGAATCTCGTTTTTCCTCTCTCTACGAGCCGTAGGCAAAAAGAAGAACAAGATTCCTCACTCCCGCCTGACCGCTGGTCGAAGACTCGACTCGTTGAGCGGGCAGGTCGTTCGGAATAACATTGATGCGAAGCATGCCCGCCTGAATGCGTAGCGGGCAGGCATACGCATTAACTAATTTTGCCTACGGCTCGTCTACGAGCCGTAGGGTAGAGAGAACCGCCCATAACTTTATCGAGGAAAGTTACTCAATTAAAGATTTCAGTC
>JANONI010000133.1:0-9118 GCA_031420755.1 Bacteroidota bacterium
CAATGCGCATTGTTCCATCACTCCTATTCTGGATCCAAGTATGGGAAGAACAATATACCCTATCAGATGGGAATACAATATTTTTTAACGGGGAAATTAGTTGATCGATAATTTCTTGATAGATATCATTTCCATTATGCCGCACACTGTTTCCGGAAACCGGAGAACATTGTTCGGAAGCACGTTCGGCAAATGACTTATTCTGAGACCGCATAACGCCGTCAAACGAACAGGTTTCACAATCAAATTTTTTGTCGCACAGTTTATAATTCACTAACCCCGCTTCCATCCACACACATTGTCTTTCATTGTCCGGTATAATATTATATGATCCCGTTCTCATAACTCACCAATCCAGTCTGCTATAAAGCATTTATTTTCGTACTTCTGCCATTTGGGAGACCGATTCAATATCGCGTTTCCACGCAACCGCAGCGTGTGCAACTTCCTTCTCGTCATGATGTTCTTCGTGGGTGAAGACGGGAAAATATTTTGCAATGAAATAAAACGCAATGAAACCGATCGTTACAATCATCATCGTAATCATGAACTCCGTCAACGACGGAAAATACGATATACCAGCCCACCCTTCCATTCCGGTGATGGCGATATTCATACGGTTCATGACGAAACCTGCTACAACAAATGTTGCACCGATGAAAAGTCCGGTAGTGTTGTGGCGAACTTTCTTTTGGGACAGCAGCGCGAAAGGAACAATAACACCGACTATCATTTCAAGCCAGAACATGTACGTTTCGAACCGTGGAATGAAGATCAGCGAAAACATTTTTCGGTCTGCAAGATCAACAAATTTCATTGTTGCATACACTGCTAACATAACAACGCAAACACGTGCGATCTCTGTCAGTAGATTCATTTCTAATCCGCGTTTAAATGTGCGGCTGCTCAAGAATGATTCGAAGATGATCATGGCACATCCTGCTGCAATTGCGGATACGTAAAAGAACAACGGCATGTACGCCGAATACCACAACGGATACATCTTTTCCGGTACGATAAGATACAGCGATCCGAGCGAGGATTGATGTAAGGTTGAAAGCAGCACGCCAATAATAATTAATGGAATACTGATCCGTTTAATTATTTTAATGGTCTTCGTCATCTTGAATTTTTCCAAAATAACCGGGGAAAATTCCAGCGCAAGCACGGTTGTATAGAGCATTACGCACCACGCAACCTCGAACATCACCGAACGCGGATTCCACATAATGATTGCATGCCAGATCTGCAGAGGACGTCCAAGGTCGAACATTAAGCCAATAATAACAAGAACATAACCGAGAAATGCTGTTAAGATGGTAGGACGAATAATCGGTTCGAACCGTTTAATGTTGAAGATGTACACGATCGCCGCAAGGGTGAATCCGCCTGCTGCAAGACCGACACCGCACAACACATCGAAACCGATCCAAATTCCCCACGGGAATTGGTCGCTTAAATTTGTTGCGGCACCAAGTCCTTGAAAGAATCGAACATAGGTTGAATATAACCCGGCAAGGATAATCGCAACTGCCGTGCTTTTCCAGAATCCGAATGTTGAGAATAATTTTTTCATGAACGTTCCTGTTTTTTTCCATTATTAGAATGATTCGTGCTGTGGTTTCTCACTTCGTATTCCTGCACTTCTTGACGGCGATTGGTGATCCACCAAATTCCGAACAACATTACTCCACCAACGGAAACAACACCGGGAATCTTAGAGAGAGCATTCCATGTAAGCTGCGGCAGTGCTGTTGTTTGCAGCGTTGTACGGAATCCAAGATTCTCGAACGGTACGGAAGAGAGGTATAACACCGATGTTCCGCCCACTTCCTTTTCACCATAAATCTTCTGCACATATTTTTCCGGTTCAGCAGCGATGCGGTCATATGCTTCCTTCAACAGTTCATCTCTGTCGCCAAATTTTGTAGAACCGGTCGGGCATACTTCCGCACACGCAGTCGGTAAACCTTGCGCAAGGCGTTCGTGGCACATAACACATTTTTGCACACGCGGATAAGTGCTTGACCATTCGTAACACGGAACCTGAAATGGGCACGCCTGCATACAATATCGGCAGCCAATACATTTCTCCACATCATAGATAACCGGACCTTCCGGCAACTTTGTGAATGCGCCAACAGGACAGACGGAAACGCATGTTGGGTCGTCGCAATGCTGACACATTCTGCGAACAAACACGCCGTCATATTCCTGCAGCGCAGTGTACGCTGTTGTGGATAGTGTTTTTTCTTCGTCACCGGAAAGTTTATTCTCTTCCTTACATGCCGCTTGACAAGCGTTACACCCGACGCAGAGCGTAAGATCAATTAGCATTGCTTTTTTCTTTAGCATATTGTCCTCACCTTAGTCTACTCGAAGAAATTCGTTTTCAAATTGTTTGCATTGTTCCTTGTTCAGATTCTTGAATACACCGGGTGCAACATCGCCGCCATCTTGCATATACGCAGGAATCGGAGCAGCTATCTTCGCAAAAAAATCACGCAATCTGCCCATTTCTTCTTTAAACCAAACTCGGGTATCATTTCCAAGATAAAATGCTCGCAGATCGTTTATTCTTGAAGGAGTAATTGTATACGCCCAACCTTCGCTGAAGAGACTTTCATTCAACAGCTCAGGTTTTTTTGCAAGCTGCGTATTCGTAAGTTCAACAACTCCTTCAATCGGTGAACGAACGATCACTTCTTTTTCTTCTTGTTTCAGCCGAAGAATTGCGTCTCCTTTTTTTATTGCATCACCGTTAACCTTCAGCATTTCAATCTCGGGTCGGTTAAACATTCGAGCCACAAAATCATCAATACCAAGTTGAACTTTTCCCGACGGAAATAAACTAAGCCATGTGTGAGATTTTGTAAAAAATATTCCAGCCGGTGTTCGCATGCGAACTGACCGGATTGGAATGGGTTGTGCTGCCAGCATTGTTTTTTTATTTCGTTGAATGAAATAATCGATGGTCAGCAAAACCACTATTGTTGAAATAAATAATAAGACTGTCATTGTAGTACCCTTTCTCAATGTTCGTTGTTGTATGTGTTGACAATCTATGTATGACAAGTAATGTGCCAGAGAATATTTGTTTACCAAAAAATTATAGGCGAGATAAGCTCTTAAAAATAAACAAGTTATCGTAACAAGAATTTTTACGTTGGAATGATGAAAAAACGAACGCCTGCCGAATGGTGAGTTATTCAACAGGCATTTTAGATTAAAGGGAATATATGGCGGAATTAGTTTACAAAGACAGAATTAGCAGTGTAGAGGTTTACAACAGCGACTATTGAAAATATATACGTTTGTTCTTTAGGGCATCTCTAAAAACATTCTTTCTGAGTATCGCATCCGTAAAGGATGCGGCTACAAATGTAATCTCGACCTTCCCGCCTGCCGTCATATTTTTTAATCGGCGGGCAGGTACGGTCGAGCGCAATAGGCTACAAATGTAACGGTTGAGCGCAATAGTTTTTAGAGATGCCCTTTAGTCAAAGCATACGCTTTGACTTGTAAAAATTATTTTTGAAAAATATTTTTCAATTCTTCGATACTCACAATATCATTCATCTCAACCAACGAAGCATCGATCGATTTTCCTGCACCGTTCCATTTCTCGTTTGCAGAAAAAACGGAAAGATCGCCAATGTCAACCACTCTTCCTTTCCACACAGCACCGACTGGATCGATCACTTCTTCGTAATTGATTGCTATATCCGCAATCACAGACGGTCGACCATCGGCAAAAGTAATGGTTGCTTGTTCAATAATAATGTCGAACAAATTTTTCGTGTTCATCGGAATATTTTCGTACACTTCAACGCTCGTTTTTTCATACGCTCGTGTTGCAATGGAATGAACAACGGAAAGCAATCCAACGCAATTCAGTTTACGAATGAACATCTTTTCGTTATCATTGTTCCAACCACCGGATTCGATCAAGACAACACTGGTTCCCCATTTTTGAATATTGTCGCCGAACGCGCGCGGCTCGAATGTATCGTCATATTTCCCAATGTGGTTGTTAACAAATTGCTGTAAGACCAATGTTAATTCCGATGCTATTTTTTTTGCGCGAGTTCGAACAACGTTATCCGATTTTTCCACATTATAGGCGGGGGCAAGAAGTGAAATCACGGCAACCGTTCCTTGATCCCCAACCGAATATCGCGGATCCTGATCGTGAAGATTAAAACCAATCTCAGGATTAAATCTGTCTCGTGTCGCTTTTAAGATTCTTGCTTCGGGGGTTTGCAGCCGCAGCGCATCGCGATTCATATCAATGCCCTGCGATGTTCGGCGTTGAAATCGTTCTGCTCCGTCGGGATTAAGCATTGGAAGAATGAGCAGCGTTGTTTCAGAAAGAATTTTTTTTATTTCGGAAGAATTTTTATAGAGTGAAATATAGTTTAGCAAGTCAAGCAGACCCATTGTTGCCGTTGGTTCGTCTCCGTGCATTTGCGACCACATGAATATTTTTGTTTTTCCCGTTCCAAGTTTCAACAGATTGATGGAACGATTTTCCACAGAACTTCCGATCTGCTCTATCGTTACTATATCTCCAAGAGATTTTTTAAGCGTTTCAAGATGCTTCAGTAGTTCAGCATGTTTGAATCGCCGGGAAGAAATATCGTTGAACTTGTACCTGTCGTACGATTCAAACAAGGTCTTCGAGAATTGAGATTCGGCAAGTTGTGTAGTCATAACAAACACCAAAAAAAGTAAAATTGTTCTCATAAAATTAGGGCGGTTCTATAAATTCCCTACGGGTCGTAGACAAAAAAAACTTTACCGCAAAGACGCGAAGCCGCAAAATGTTTATTATTATTTGTTTTCTTCGTGCCTTTGCCTGCCCGCCGCACACCTGTGTGCCGAAACGCTTCGGTGTGCAGGCACAAACAACGTGCTATGGCAGGCGGGTGTCTTCGTGGCGAAAAAAACTTAATTTTTGGAACTGCCCATTAGTTAAAAATAGAAATCCGGTCTAACCAATGGCGGCAACACGGGATAAGTGTAATAAAAATTTACTTCAAAAACAGTATTCTCTTTTTGCGTTGCTCACTGAATGGTTGGTATTGTTTTTCCACCGTAGAAGTGTCGAAACGGTTCTTGGTCGAGAGTTGAACTCTCGACCATCGCAAAGCACGAAATCAAAATTACGTTCAAAGGAGTCCGTTTGGCTGAGGAATTACACCCAATGCGTAGAAACTATTCACGGCGGTCTCTTGGGATTTTCGTCAATATTTCGTATTTTTATGCACATTTTTGTATCCCGACTCATCGGATTTTTTTTCATTTTTTGAACAGGTAAAGGAGTTTTTGTAGTGGAAGTAACAATAAAAAGCAACACTGACTGCGAACAAGAGATGCACATTACAATGTCGCAAGAAGAATTAGCCCCGTATTTCGAAAAAGCATATCGTGAAGCTGCGCCGGCGTTAGAGATTAAAGGTTTCCGCAAAGGAAAAGTGCCGATGCACATGATCAAGAAAATGTTCGGCGCAAGCATAGAATATCAGGCGGTTGAAGATATTACCAACGATCTTTTTCGGAAAGAAATTGAAACCCGCGATATCAATCCCATAGGAACTCCGAGTATCGTACAATTGGATTTTAAACCGGGTACACCGCTCAACTACGCGATCAAATACGAAGTGCGTCCGCAGTTTGAATTGAAAGATTATTCATCCATGACGATAGAAAAATATATTCACAGCTCGAATGACACCGAACTTCATAACGAGATCGAACGATTGCAGCAGATCAATTCCACATTGGAAGAAGCTGCAAAGATTGATAGTGAGAATTATGTTGCAACAGTTGATATGGTAGATTTTGATAAGAAGGGAACACTGCTTCCGAACTCTAAACGCGACGGTATGCGGATCTATCTAAGAGAAAAATCAACCGAAAAAGAAATTAAAGAAGCATTGCAGGGAGTTTCGGTCGGCGATGTGAAAGAGGTGAAATTCACTCATCAGCATGGCGACCATACTCACGATGTTCATCTTCAATTAACGATTAAGAAAATTGAAAAAGTCATTCTTCCGGCAGTTGATGATGCGCTTGCGCAAAAAATAAGCAATGGAAAATTTCAAACGACAGAAGAATTGAAGCAGAATATCAAAAAAGATCTGGAAGCGTTCTGGAAAGAGCGCGGCGAACGGCGGTTTGAGAATGATCTCCTTTCCGAAATTGTGAAGCAGTACGATTTCACTATTCCCGAATCCATGATTCAAAACATTACCGATACATTTATTGACGATGCAAAGAATCAGCAGCCAAACAAACAACTGCCGAAAAATTTCAATGAAAAACAATATCGCGAGCAATCGCGCGAAATGGCCATCTGGCAGTCCAAATGGCTTCTGATCAAAGAACAGTTTATTGCAAAAGAAAAAATTGAGATCGCCGATGCTGAAATTGAAACGATTGCTGAAGCGGAATCCGCAAAACTTAATATTGACAAAGAGCGTTTGGTGAATTTCTATAAAAATTCGGAGAATGCGTTGGAACGCTTGAAGTATAACCGCCTGATTGACATTTTGAAACAAAATGTTAAGATTACGGAAGTTGTTACCGACGATTACAGTAAATTTGCTGTTCAACAATAATAATTTGCGGCAATTTTTTGACGGTTGATACGTCTAATTGACTGACAGTGTATTTACTAATTTTAAGGAGTGCTATGGTCATCGAAAAAACAATTTACACAACACCGTACGAACTATACAATCAGCTCGTTCCAATGGTTGTTGAACAAACAAGCCGCGGCGAACGGGCGTATGATATTTTTTCCCGTTTATTAAAAGAGCGTATCGTATTTATTGGCACCGCAATTGATGATTATATTGCTTCGCTTGCAATCGCTCAAATGCTTCACCTTGAAGCCGAAGACCCGGACAAAGATATTTCCGTCTATATCAATTCTCCCGGCGGCTCTGTAACGGCCGGACTTGCTATTTACGACACCATGCAGTTAATTCGTCCACCGGTAGCAACAATCTGCGTGGGAATGGCTGCAAGTATGGGTGCCATTCTTTTGCTTGCCGGAGAAAAAGGAAAACGCCAGGCACTTCCAAACTCGCGGATCATGATCCATCAGCCGTGGGGAGGCGTTCAGGGAACTGCATCCGATATCAGCATTCAAGCGGTAGAAATCTTAAAAACAAAAAAACGGCTCAACGAGATCATCGCACAGCATACCGGAAAAGAAGTTGCGGATGTTGAGAAAGATACCGACCGTGATAATTATATGTCTGCAGAGCAGGCACGAGAATACGGGCTTATTGATAAAGTGCTTGCAAAACGAACAGCAGCCGATACAAAGAAAGAAAAATAATTTATGGGTAAGCAAAAGAACGAAGAGAAAGTCCGTTGTTCATTTTGCGGACGGAGACCGGAAGAAGTAACCAGCATTATTGCGGGTCCGGATGTGTATATCTGCGATATGTGCGTTTCAACTTCGATGGAGATTATCCGCACTAATTTATCTTCTTCGCGAACAAAAAGGATCAAGAATAAAGGATTGCTTACGCCAACGCAGATAAAATCTGCATTGGATGAATATGTGATCGGTCAAGATCAGGCGAAGAAGACATTAGCCGTTGCGGTCTATAATCATTACAAACGAATTGATACGCAGGAAATATTCCATGATCCGGAAAATGTTGAGATTGAAAAAAGCAACATTCTGCTCATCGGAACCACCGGAACCGGCAAGACATTACTCGCTCAAACATTGGCTCGCATTCTCGATGTTCCGTTTGCCATTGCCGATGCAACAACATTAACCGAAGCCGGTTATGTCGGAGACGATGTTGAAACCATTCTGGTTCATTTACTGCAGCACGCCGAGTATAATGTTGAACGAGCCGAACGCGGCATTGTGTACGTTGACGAGATTGACAAGATTGCCCGAAAGAGCGACAGCGCATCTATTACGCGCGATGTTTCCGGCGAGGGTGTTCAGCAAGCATTGTTAAAAATTTTGGAAGGAACTGTTGCCGGTGTTCCTCCCAAAGGTGGGCGGAAACATCCGGAGCAAAGTCTCATTAACATCAACACGAAGAATATTCTTTTTATTTGCGGCGGCGCGTTTGAAGGTTTAGAGAAAATCATTTCCCGTCGGGTGCATAAGAACGCGCTAGGATTCGGCGCAGATATTAGAAGCAAAAAAGAACAAACGGGCGATGCGTATCTGCAAATGGCGGAACCGGACGATCTCTTGAAATTTGGATTGATTCCGGAATTTATCGGTCGTCTCCCTGTCTTAACAATGCTTCATTCGTTAGATGAAAAAGCATTGATGAATATTTTGGTAGAGCCGCGCAACGCAATTATTAAACAATTCAAAAAATTGTTCAAATACGAAGGGGTCGATCTCGATTTTGAAGAAGCCGCACTGCAGCAGATTGTTGCAAAGGCAATTGCCAGAGGAACCGGCGCGCGCGCGCTTCGCTCCGTTGTAGAAGATATTATGCGCGACATTATGTATGAACTTCCTTCAAAATCGAACGTGACAAAATGCGTCATTACGAAGGATACTGTTGAGAAGAAAAAAGAACCGATCTATGTTCTGGAAGAACGAAAGTCTGCGTAAATACTTCCACTGCGTTACCAAAGGGACTTTGGTAACGAGATGAATAAACGCAAGACTTGCCAAGTCTCTAAGACTTGGCAAGTCTGAGCAAGTCGTGGACAATACAAAAAAAAATCCCGCCGCAATATTATCGTAACGGGATTTTATAAAACCTTGCGAAGGTTATGAAATATCTCGATAAACCTTCGCAAGGTTTAAGAGAAGCAAACCAGCGGAATTTCTTACGAAATGACGAATGCCAGTTCTTTGGAAGCGAACCCTTCACTGTAAGTGATGGGTTCGCTATAGCAAAAGGACGAGATGGCAATTAAACTCTGTTCAGATAATTCTGTCCGAGAGTTCAACTCTCGGACAACTCTCGATGCCACGCACTTCCGAAGTGCGTCGCATCAGAGTTGTTCTCTCGTACCCAAACTCAGAGACTGTGTCAAAAGTCAAATTTTGTGAGACACATCCCCGAAATCTTTGAGATTTCGGGGATGTTAACGCTAAAAAATAGTTTTTGAC
>JANONI010000134.1:0-2256 GCA_031420755.1 Bacteroidota bacterium
TACTTCTTGGCCGAGCAAATTATATACTGTTAATGTAACTTTGCTTTGCACAGGAATACCAAACCGAACTGTTGTTGTTGGATTGAATGGATTTGGATAGTTTTGGTACAGAACAAAATCTTTTGGAAGCGCTTTTGAAAAACGTTACAATCATGAACTAATTCGCTTGTTCCAACGTCCCGTAGGGACAGGATATTTGTAGAAGATCAAACGAATCAATTTTCAAGTCCCATCAGGGACGAAATATCCTTTCATTAATAAAGATGTGCATAACATCAGTTAATAATTTATTGATTTGTCCGCATTGCTACATTGCGGCTTTTTTTTTCGATACCCTCCGATAGTAAGATTTTTATCATCGCTGAGTAGTTACAAAAATTCAATTAAAAAATGTTGCTTAAAAGAGTTTTGATGAGGGGGCTACTAATGCAATTTTATTTTGATTTATTTCTCATCACTGTGCCATATTTTCATATACGGCGCACGAGGATTTTTTCGATGTTTATTGAACTCGGTATCTATTTTTTGAAGTTCTATAATCTGCCGCACCTTCTCCTCAAAGGGAATATTCGCATTGTGATTATGAAATTGACGTTTCTTATCAAAAATATTTTTGAGAATGTCAGTGTCCATAATATTTCGCCTTAAATTCCTTAAGCTTTTCAACCAGATTAAATTTTGCGACCAATGCCTCAAATAGTGTTGTTGAATATCCGCTTTGTGTGAAAAACTTAATCAAGCGCTCGCGATCTTTTGCTCTATACGTATCAAGCATTATCACCATTAAATATTCCGGCTTCATGATGAACGTTTTCACGCCAAATATCTCGACAAGGTCTGCCTGTTCAATTGCCTCTGTTATTGTTGCATTAAACGACGGCAAGAATTGGACGGGGATCCCTTCAATAATTATATGTTCTTCACTAACGATATACCCAGATTTTTTTGCCCACTCATATAGTGGTTCTAAAGAAAATATGGTTGATGCTTGAACGTTCATTGTTACCATGACATCTAAATCATATGTTGTTCCAGCTTCAATATAATAGAAATGTGCTATACCCCCGCCAATTGCAAAACGTTCAATAATACCCGCTTTTTGTAATTCTGCTATTTTCTCTAAAGTCGCTTTCATTTCTTTCTTATAAAAGTTCTCAACATTACTCTTCCTTTTTGCGTATTTGTATCTTTGTAGTAAATGTGTGTTCTTCTCTGCGCCTTCCCAGTAAATGCTTTTGTTCTTTGTTTTTCAATTGATCATTCAGCATTTATCATTGCTTCACTTATTGCTCTTCTCTGTGTCCTCCCTACGGGTCGTAGACTGTGGCAAACGCTCTTGATCTTGATCTCCATTGCGCGTTTTTCAGCGTCCAGCGTTCTTTCGCAGGATTCATTGCTAATTGTAAATTGCTCTTTTAATACGCTCCTTTACCAAACAACACCGCAGGTATCGTCTCAAAAAGTATTTCAAGATCAAACAATAGTGAATGGTTTTCTACATAATAAAGATCAAGCAAGATCATCTCTTTAAATTTAATTTCACTTCTTCCGGATATTTGCCATAGTCCTGTCATTCCAGGTTTGACAGAAGCGCGATCTTTTATTGCTTCCCAAAATTCTTCTGACTCATTTGCTTTTTCAAAATCACTTTGGGGAAGGGGACGAGGACCGACAAGACTCATATCACCTTTGAGAACATTGAACAGCTGCGGCAACTCATCAATGCTCAATTTTCGGATGATCTTTCCTACTCGAGTAACTCGTGGATCATCTTTCATCTTAAATAATGCGCCATCGGATTCATTGCACTCCAATAGTTCTTGTTGAAGTTGTTCCGCATTCGTGATCATGCTTCGGAATTTAATAAAATTGAATCCTGTCCCATTCTTTATCCCTGATCTATTTTGCAAGAAGAATATTGGTCTGCCCGTTTCAATGAATATTGCAACAATAGCTGCTATAAAAAATGGGGAGAGCAATACGATGATAATGAGCGATGCGAATAAATCAAACATTCGTTTTACGACACATTTTATTTTTTCAATTCTAAACCGTTTGGGATGCGTCAGTGTAATCCCTGCAAGATCATAGACGCGTGAAATCTTCAATAAGTCCTCCGCCTCCGGAGAAATTATTTTAAGTTTTATTCCTTTCTTTTGTGAAATGTTTTGCAAATGCGCATATCCATTCACGCTAAAATCTGTCGTTGGGATAAATATCCGATCTATATGTAATTCTTCAATGACTTTTTCTAAA
>JANONI010000135.1:0-4205 GCA_031420755.1 Bacteroidota bacterium
CATGCCGTTGGCACATATCATCCCTATGGGATTATATGAAGAAAGTCCATGAAACTTACAGTTTTAAATTTAGAAACAAAACTCCGTGCGAAGCATCCTTCGGATAGGAGTGAAATGTTTATAGCTTGGAATGTTATCACACAATCGAAACCCCGTTAGGTCTATGACCCCGTAGAGGGGTGAAATAAGGATGTTTTGTGTTTTTGCGTAATATCAGTATATAATTCTTATTGCCACACCCGCGCACAGAGAAATTATTGGATTTCTTTTGCATAGTTTTGTAAATTGCATCCATAATTGAGGTGCAACATGAAAACTTATAAAAAAGTTTTGTCCGTTGTTTTCCTTTTTATCCTTCCTTCGGTTATTTTTCCCCAGGTGGTTAACCACGATTCTCTTGCCCAGAATGACGCGATCATTCTTACATTGCGTTTTCAAAAAACGGGCGTGTTTATCGATTCGTTATTGCTAAAGAATATTTATTTTGTTCTCCAAAAAGCCCGCGCAACACTTGATACGTTAAAAACAATTCACGCATTTCCAGATTACGTTCACAATGAACTCATTGTCAGTTCTACAGCACCTTGGACAGACCAATGGAAAAACGGAATACTGCTTACCGGATATTCTCCTGTAGATACCTTGTTGAAAAAATATAATGCAACAAGCGTCAAGTATAATAGTTTAAGTTCATACGTCATTCGATTTGGTCAGCCATTACAAATTAAAAATCTAAGTGCTGAGTTTCAAAAAGATACAAATTTTAACTATGCCGAACCGAACGGATACGTCGGAGACGGTAACAATATTGAAACTGTTTATAAAAATGGAGAATGGGGAATTGCATTTTCTCGTGGGTTTGGAGATTGTCCCGCAGGTTGTATCAGCCGTTATTACTGGTATGTTTCTGTTAAAGATTCAATTGCTGTCTTTGTAGAAGATGTGGAGAGAGATTACCGTGATACAAAAATTTATCGGTGGCATATTCCGAACCAAGTAAAACTTAACGCATATTCTTCAATACAAGAAATTATTGATGCAGCAAAAAATGAAAAAATATGGTGGTTGAGAAAACACGCAGTTCGAAGTTTAGGAGGAATTTTCAAATATTTGCCCTCCAATTCCGAACCGAAATTATTCCAAATGCAAAATGAAGCCAATTCACGCAAACAGGAGATATATAATTTACTTCGTTCGTTAGTAAACGATCCTGATGAAGACATCTATAGTTCAGCAATTTTTGGTTTAGGAACCTTGGTAGGAGATTACGAAGGTTATACTGCATACTTTCCACTTAAGAAGGGGAACGAACTTTATTTTAAAGGTAATCTATCACTTGAACCGCCAGAATTTGGTCATTGGAAAGTAGAAAAAGATACCGTGATTGGATCTTTTGATAGAAATCTTGTTGTTGACGATCGGATATTTTTTAATCGAAAATTAATTCTGTTAAGTTATGTGTCTGGCGGCAGAGTTCTATATTTGGATGCCGGGAAAAATTATCAAACTCTCATTGATTTTAATAAGACAGAAGGTTCTTCGTGGGAGGTAACATTTGGTGATAAAAAATATCGAGTCTTATTAGTTTCTAAAAATGATTCCGTAGGAAATTATAAACATTGCTATAGTTTTGAGATTATATCTTCTTCTGGTGGAAAATTTCCATTAGATAAAGTATGGCTTGCGCCGGGAATAGGTTTTGTTGTAAGAAAAAGTTATGCAGTAGGAGTTCCAATGCTTTTGATAACCAATCAATCAACACTTTCAGGCATCAGTCCGCTCACTTCTGTTGAAAGTGAAATTCGATCAACACCGAATACATTCTCGTTATATCAGAATTATCCTAATCCGTTTAATCCAGAAACAGTAATCAGCTATCAGCTTTCAGCAAACAGCCGCATAACTTTGAAAGTATTTGATGTTGTTGGAAGAGAAGTTGCGACGGTGTTTGAAGGAGTAAAAGAAGCGGGATTTCATCAAGAAAAATTTCAAGCAAAGAGTTTTGCAAGCGGAATGTATATTTATCAAATTGTAGCAGAAACGCCTGATGGAAAGAAAGAGATTGCAAGAAAAACAATGTTGTTGATAAAATGAAAATAGATATTTATAAAGTCCAAATCCATCAAACAAGGATGGATAGACTTTTATTGGCTGCCAATGAAGAAAATGTTTGAAATTGTAAAGAAATAAGCAAAAATAACTTCAATATTACCATCCTACTACAAAAAATCTGCAACTAAAGTCATTTTTATCTCGTAAAGTTTAGAACCTGATTTGTATTATAGGAGATAAAACTATGCGAAATATACTTCCACAAACATCCGTTGCTGTAATAATTGGAACTGCCGCTTTCCTTTTTTTAGGAGCAGTCCAACCGACCGACAACAATCCAAGTTCTCCTGTTCAAGATAAATCCTCAAAAAAATATTTTATTACGCTAAAAGATTTCACACAAGAAGAAGTGAAGGGCATCGGTTTTTCACTTGATAAAGAAATGACTGTTCATATTAATGCGATTGGCGGTGGCAGCAAGAATGCGTGGAAAGAAGTGTGGGGCGATAAACGGCGCGGTGACGATATGTTTGCGGCGGGATGGATCATCAATGCTGATTCGCGTGAAATGGTTTGGGAAATGACGATGGAAAATACTTCCGGAAAAGAAGATGAACGAACGTGCGAGGAATATCTAAAATTAAAACCGGGATCGTATGAAGTCTATTTCGAAGCGTATGGGTATGTATCAAGTTCGGCATTCAACTTTAATTCTATCAATATCGATCGGCGCGAGGGGAAAAATTCGTCCGATAGGTTTGTTGAAAAATTTTTAGGATGGTTTGGGAAAGATGATTATCGAACGATGTATACCAATTTTATGGATCGGGCAAAAGATACGTGGGGAATTTTTCTTTCTGTTCCCAGCGGAGAAGAGAGCAATATCCGGATTTTTAATGCTCCGAAAAAGAACTCAAACGTTGTGTTTGCTGCGACCGGTGTTGGTGATGGATCATATATCCGAAAGAAATTGACAGTGAATAAAGATGCAATTATTCGCATTTATGCGCTTGGAGAAGGACGCGGCCGGGATGAAGTATTCGATTATGGCTGGATCACAAATATTGATACCAGAGAACGTGTATGGGAAATGACGCATAGCAATACTGATTACGCGGGAGGAGCATCGAAGAATGTTATTTATAACGGCGACGTAAAACTGATGAAAGGGACGTATGAATTAAATTTCGTTACGGATGATTCACATTCCCGTGAAGATTGGAACTCCAAACCGCCGTTCGATCCGTTTAATTATGGAATAACACTTATCGCAAAGAACGAAAATGAAAAATCGGCGATCACCGTATCCGATGTGAATAACGAAAAGAAGAACATCATCGTACAGTTAGTAAAAGCGCGCGACAATGATTTTTTACAATCGGGTTTTTCGCTCAAAGGTGAAACACAGCTTCATGTGTATGCGTTGGGTGAAGCCAGTAATGATGTACGTATAAAAGTATTCGGACAATCGGTCTATGAAAATGAAAAAAATAATTTAGCGGACTATGGCTGGATTATCAACGCTAAAACGCGGGAACGAGTGTGGCAGATGGAACGCCGCAATACCGCTCACGCTGGCGGTGCTAAAAAAAATCGTTTAGCAGATGAATTTGTCACACTTCCCAAAGGGGACTATCTCGTCTATTATCAAACAGACGATTCGCATGCCTATAATGATTGGAACGATGATAAACCATTCAATGCAGAATTGTACGGAATTACGATCATGGGTGCCGATGAGAATTTCTCTCCCAAAAATGTGACGAAGTTTGAAGAGGCTCGGGATGAAAATGTGATCGTGCAAATGATCAACGTAAAAAATGATAAGCATGTCCGCCAAAAATTCACGATTGATAAACCGATGAAAGTTCGAGTTTATTCGATTGGTGAAGGAGTTGGAAATGAAATGGCAGATTATGCGTGGATTGAAAATGTGAAGAATGGAGAAGTGGTTTGGGAAATGACGTATCGAACAACAACAAACGCTGGTGGCGCAAAAAAAAACCGCAAGTTCGACAAATCGATTTTCCTTGAAAAAGGTGAGTATGAAGTTCATTATCAAACTGATGATTCCCATGCATTTAATGATTGGAATGATGATCCGCCGGAAGATAGAACACATTATGGAGTGACAATCTACAAAGAACAATAAA
>JANONI010000136.1:0-1701 GCA_031420755.1 Bacteroidota bacterium
GCAAAACAAGCGACTTAAGAATAAATACGATAAAGGAATACCGATAAATGAAATATTCTTGAAAAATAGTTTGGCTGTTGTTACGGGAAAAGATGATGTTTTTATTGACTTCAACCCGCAATCACTTTCCTCTAAAATCAAAAATTCATTTGATAAAGTAATCTTCAAAAAAGAAAACATCAAAACTATAGATTATAGAATATTTGATAAAAGATGGATCTATTTTGATCTTAATCTATTGGAAAGACCTCGAATTGAAATTATGTCAAATCTTTTGACAAATAATATCGCGCTCAATTCAGGAAAGTATGGCAGACAACTTGGTTCATATAATTATTTTGTAACGAACTCAATAACAAGTAAAGATTTAACGTCAACTATTGATAGCGTAAATACATTTCCTTTATATGTATATACTTCAGAGCAACAAAGGGTTGCCAACCTTGTCCAATCTTTTTTAAAAGAAATAGAATATCTATATGGTAAAATATCCCCTGAAAATATTATCGGATATATTTATTCCATACTTTATAGCCCAACATATCGCAAAAAGTATGCGGAGTTTTTGAAGATAGATTTTCCACGAATTCCATTTACAGAGGATGTTAAGTTATTCAAACAAATTGCCAAATTAGGAAGTGAATTGATTGATGTTCATTTGTTAGAAAAAATTCTACGGTATTCAAACGGTCATTTTATGGGTAAGGGAAATAACGTAGTCGGAAAACAAAATTTCGTTCTGGACAAGAAGAAGGGAAAACTTTACATTAACAGTACACAATACTTTGATAATGTTCCTGAAGAAGTGTATGAATTTTGCATCGGCGGATATCAGGTATTGGATAAATATTTGAAAGATCGCAAAGGGCGCGAACTTGGCGGCGACGAGATTGATAATGTTGAAAATATTGTTAAATCTCTTATCTTTACAATCAATCAGATGGAAAAGATAGACGCTGTAACAAAAAAATGGATTTAAATATGGAAGCTGGTGAAATAGATCGTGCAGTTGTAACATTAATTCGAAACAAGAAAAGCCCGAATGATTATCACATCCGTTTTGATCATGAAGAGGAGCGCGCGCTGTTTTGGGTTAAACGCCTTGGCGATCAGTTTGATTATGACGTGGAACTTGGACTTCATTTTATTTTTGAAGAAGCGGTGCCGGAAGATGGTTTTGGACATCCAGCCAAACGTGAAGCCGAACGCTTTGTTGAATATCTCAAAGAAATTGTCGCAAAAGAACGGATTGACGAAAAATTCCTTAATGGTTGGTATCGAATCGAAGATATTTCAAATCCCGAAAAAATAAAACAGAGTTTTAAATCCCACCTTCAAGAGAAAAAAGCCGAACGAGAAAAACCAAAAGCAGGGATGCAAACCAGTTTGTTTTAGCTGTTCATTTTATCTTGTTCCTCTACGAGTCGTAGACCAACGTCTCGTGCGAAGCCTGCCCGTCAACTGAAAAATATGCAAAGCATGCTTCGCATAAAGGCAGGCGGGCATACTTCGTATTGAGAACACAAAGTAAGCGAAGTTCTACTTCGGCAACAATGGAAATAGAGTTCCATAAAGCCACCGTTACAAAGCAGACAGACTGTGTGAAAACTCAAATTTTACGATATATATCCCAGAAATCTCTCCTGTCCTCCTTTGGCGGAAAGATTTCGGGGATATTGACGCTTAAATAATAGTTTTCAC
>JANONI010000137.1:0-5166 GCA_031420755.1 Bacteroidota bacterium
CGGAAATGAATGTAGCGATGCAGCGGCGTGGGAAAAAATTTGAATGGATAATTCAGCCATGAATCTCTGTAATCCAAAACCAACGGAATATTAAATCGCTTTTTCAGTTCAACGCCAATCAAAAAATCGGTCACCGGAGGCGCGGTAGCAAAGATAACATCATATTTATTTTTTGAAAGCAGTTCGGACGCTGCTGTTACGGCATGACGCTTCCATCCGATCTTATTATCGGGGATAAAGAATATGTCACTGATAAAATTCAATAACCGCCGTATTCTTTCTTTCGGCATCTTCACAACGTCGCGTTTCTTACGAAAGAATGCATTCGGACCGCTTGATTGTGTGCGGATAATTTGAATATTCAAATGTTCAATCTCTTTAAGCAGCGATTCATCTTTTGCGTAATATGCAATCGGACCAACGGTCAAGATAGTCGGCTGCCATCCGAATTGCGGAAGATATTTTGCGAACTTCAATATGCGTTGAACTCCGCTTCCGCCGAGCGGCGGAAAATAATAAGCGATGATTAAGACTTTTTTCATTAGATAATTATCAGTTCTTTTGGTGAACTCGTAAGAATTTCACATCCACGTTCACGAACAACAACGGTATCTTCTATGCGAACACCAAATCGTTTCGGAAGATAGATTCCCGGTTCAATGGTGACCACGTTCCCAACAATTAATTTCTCTTTACTTTTTGGCGCAATCCTCGGCAGTTCATGAATGTCCAATCCCACACCATGACCAAGCGAATGTCCGAAATATTTACCATATCCTCTCGATTGAATATGGTTTCTCGCAATCGCATCGATTTTTTTTGAAGGAACTCTTGAACGAACGGCATCACACGCTTTTTGCTGCGCATCGAACACCACGCGATATACTTTTTTCATTTCAGCACTCGGTTTGCCAAAACAGACCGTGCGCGTCATATCCGAGTGATATCCATCCACAACACAGCCGAAATCGAGCGTGATAAATTCTCCTTTTTTGATCTTTTTATTTGATGCTGTTCCGTGCGGCAATGAACCGCGTTCACCGCTTGCAACAATTACGTCAAACGCATCATTCTGCGCACCGTATTTTTTGTGGAGATATGATATTTCAGCAGAAATGTCCAGTTCGCTCATTTCCGGTTTAATCGTTCCGATAATCGTTTGAAACACTTTGTCGGAAATGTCAAACGCACGCTTCAATGTTTGAATTTCATCTTCATCTTTTATTGCGCGAAGATTCTCCACGATGCCGGAGACAGCAATGAATTTTTTCTCCGTATTTCTTTTTTTAAGACTATCGAATTCAGCAACGGTTAATCGATCTTTCTCGAACGCAATTTTCTTTACCAATGAAAATAATTTTTTCTCCGCCGCAGCTTTAAACAAACTTCCTTGAGCAACGATCTTTTCATCCGCAAACACTTCCGTTTGAGCAATCTCTTGATATCGAAAGTCCGTTAAAAAGTACAGTTTTAACTGTGTAACGATTAACAATCCGTTAGAACCGTAAAAGCCGCAAAGATACCGTGTTGTTGGAAGTGCTGATGAAATAAATGCATCAATCTTTTGTTTCTGCATTTCAGTTCGCAGGTTCTTGATTCGAGAATGATAGTTGTAATTATCAGACATTATCATCCGTGATAGTTTGGTGCTTCTTTGGTGATCAGAATATCATGCGGATGACTTTCCCGTAAACCAGCATCACTCATTCTCATAAATTGCGCTTTCTCTTTCATCGCTGCAATATTTTCTGCACCGCAATAGCCCATCGCTGCACGCAGTCCGCCAACCATTTGATACACCGTTGCACTTAATTCACCTTTGAACGGAACACGTCCTTCAATTCCCTCCGGAACAAGTTTCTGCACATCATCTTCAACATCCTGAAAATATCGATCCTTGCTTCCTTCTTTCATCGCGTCAACCGATCCCATACCGCGGTACATTTTATAGGTTCGTCCTTCATACAAAACTTTTTCTCCCGGGCTTTCTTGAAGCCCCGCAAACAATCCGCCGATCATGATCGAATCAGCACCAGCAGCGATCGCTTTTGCAATATCTCCCGTTTGTTTTATTCCACCGTCTGCAATAACAGGAATGGAGAATTTGCGCGCCATAGCTGAACAATTCATGATCGCGGTAACTTGCGGCACACCGACTCCGGCAATTACGCGCGTTGTACAAATAGAGCCGGGACCAATACCAATCTTTACACAATCTGCACCGGCTTTTATCAAATCTTTTACCGCTTCAGCCGTGCCAACATTTCCGGCGATCACATCAATTGAGAATTTCGATTTCACTCTCTTCACCATCTCTATTACACCTTTCGAATGTCCATGCGCAGTATCAATGATAACAACATCAACACCCGCTTTTACTAAAGCTTCAACCCGTTCAATGGTATCTGGCGTTACGCCAACTGCTGCTCCAACTCGTAACCTACCATGCTTGTCTTTGCATGCATTCGGATATCGTTTTTTCTTTTGAATATCTTTGAACGTAATAAGACCTTTTAATTTTCCATTCTTATCAACCACAGGAAGTTTTTCGATTTTATGTTTCTGCAATATCACTTCCGCTTCTTCCAGCGTTGTACCAAGTGGAGCGGTGACAAGATTTGTCGATGTCATAACATCGGCAACTTTTAAATTTCGATTTGGTTGAAATCTCAAATCACGGTTGGTAAGAATACCAACAAGTTTTCCATCAGCAACAATTGGTATCCCGGAAACGCTGAATTTGGTCATAAGATCAAGCACATCACCAACAGTCTTATCGGCGGTTAATGTTACCGGATTCATGATCATTCCGCTTTCCGAACGTTTCACTTTATCCACTTCTTCCGCCTGCCGTTCAATGGAAATGTTTTTATGAATAATTCCGATTCCCCCTTCGCGCGCCAACGCAATCGCCATTTCAGATTCCGTAACAGTATCCATCGCCGCAGAGAGCAGAGGAATATTTAATCGAATATTTTTTGTTAATCGTGTTGATACATCTACATCCCTCGGAACAACAGAAGATTTTGCGGGAACAAGAAGCACATCATCATACGTGATCGCTTCACCGATTATTTTTTTTGATCTCATAATAATCCTTAACTTTGTCTTTAATGTAAAACAAACGAAGGATGCAGAGTGCATCCTTCAAATTTTTTAAAGATTCGCGTTTGTAAATTTAATGAAAAAATTTAATGTATTGTTTATAGTTTCCAATCCAAAACCAAATGATTGTGTCGCCATTTTCAATTGCTAATGCTCTATGTCTGCTTCCAATCCGCATTGACCAGATTCCCTCCATCTTCTTCAAACGCAGAAGAGGATGATTCGGGTATTCTTTGATGACGGAAAAATTATGCTCAACCAACCTGCGCGTTGCCGCCGAAAGTTTGTCATGTAATTGCCAATATTGATCTACTCCAACGTGTTTCATACTTCTTTAAAATTGCCATCGGAGAAACCCTGTTTCGCTTTAGATGTTTCTGAGCCGAGTTTTTTCTCTTTCATATTCTCGTCAAATTCCTGATCCCACGAATCGCCCTCAAACTCATCGAACCATTCACGTAAACGCAAGCGTTCTTCTTTTGAAAGTTCGTAGATTTTAGATTGTATCTGTTCGAGTAAATTCATGATGAGGTATTTTTAATTCTTATTCAAATGCTCCAATGCCGGTAATATCTTCGCCAATAATTAATGTATGCATTTCGTGCGTTCCTTCATACGTCTTCACCGATTCCAAATTTGCTGCATGACGCATAATCGGATATTCGTCAAGAATTCCATTTGCGCCATGAATCTCGCGTGCCATACGCGCAATCTCTAATGCATGATAAACATTGTTCCGTTTCGCCATCGAAATTTGTGTGAACTTTGCTTTCCCTTGGTCTTTCAATCGCCCGAGCTGTAAACACATCAATTGCGCTTTCGTAATTTCTGTTACCATGTGTACAAGCTTTTCCTGCGTCATCTGAAAAGCGGCGATCGGTTTTCCAAATTGAATTCTGGATTTTGAATATTGCAGCGATGAATCATAACACGCCATTGCAGAGCCAATCACTCCCCACGCAATTCCATATCGCGCCTGACTTAAACACATCAATGGTGATTTTAATCCGCCCGATTTAGGCAGGAGATTTTCTTCGGGAATAAAACAATCTTGAAATACAAGTTCTGAAGTTACGGAAGCACGAAGCGAATGTTTGCCATGCATTTCCGGCGCGGAAAATCCTTTCGTTCCTTTCTCAACTAAAAATCCTTTTATTTCACCCTCAAGTTTTGCCCATACAACCGCTACATCAGCAATCGTTCCGTTAGTGATCCACATTTTTGCGCCGTTCAAAACATAACCGCTCAACGAGTCGGGTCCTCGACCATCTTTTTTCTCAGCTCGTGTAATTATTCCTCCGGGATTCGATCCTGCGTCCGGCTCTGTTAAACCGAAGCATCCAACCTTTTCTCCTTTAGCAAGTTTCGGAAGCCAAAAATCTTTTTGTTCTTCACTTCCAAACGCAAAGATTGGATACATTACTAAACCACTTTGAACGGATGCAAAACTTCGAATGCCGCTGTCGCCGCGTTCTAATTCCTGCATCATTAATCCATACGCAACATTATTTAATTCTGCGCAGCCATATTTTGCGGGAAGTGTTGCGCCAAATAGACCGAGATCAGCCATTCCTTTAATTAAGTGGGCGGGAAATGTGCCTGCACGATTATGTTTTTCAATGATTGGAATAACCTGCTCTTCAACAAATTCTCGAACAGTATTGCGTACAAGTATTTCTTCTTCGGATAACAGCGAATCTAAATTATAATAGTCAACACCTTGAAATTTTGCCATTGAATGACCTTTAGGATTGGAAATCTGATTGAAAAATTCTGTACACAAAAATACCAAAACTTGGCTCTATTTTCAAGATAAGAATTTGTTACCGAAGGGGGAAGTTAGGGAAGATTGTAATTAATAACCGATGTTACGCAAAGCGTTACTTCTATGAAAAAATGGTTCGACGCCCGCCTGCCAAAGAACATGTTCGGCGGACAGGCTGCGCAGAAAAATTGATCATCCTGAGCAAATCCTTCGCTATTCATCAAGTAATGTGCAAACTCATCGTATGACCGAGCAATTACAAGCAATTTAAAATACGAAAGCCAGTTGCAGCGGAC
>JANONI010000138.1:0-1579 GCA_031420755.1 Bacteroidota bacterium
CACCAATGCGATCTTATGCATACAAAATTGTTGCAAAGACCGGACTTACCATTACCCAAAGCAATATTGTTTTTGTACCTGTACCCGGGATTCCGCTTGTCGGCTCATTTCGTGTGGAAGCGAAAGTAGAATCATCGAAAATAAAAATAACGTGGGAAAAACCTGCCGTTCCGGAGGTTTCATATTATTTGGTATTCGGAATATCGCAGCATAGGAGCGTTCCGGCGAAAATTGATTCGACGACAAACCAATTTTCAATCACCAATATTCCGCCGATTGCTCCCGGAACAAAAGAAGTGTTCTATTATTTTGTCCGTGCAAAACTTTCATCGGGCGAATTTTTACAAAGCACCGCAGTACAATTAACGATTGAAAATAGTATACCCCATGATGAGGTAAAATTTGTTTCTAATCCAAATCTTCATGGACAGATAGGTGTAAAATACAATTACACGGCAAAAGCTATTTCTTCGGATACAACTGCTGTGATTCGTTATTCGGGATGGGCAAGTCTCGGCATGTTGACTGTTGTTGTTCCCATCAATATTGATTCAATCACCGGTGTTGTTGATTGGACTCCAAAAATAAAGGGATATTATAACGTAGTTATTTATGCAAAATCTAACAAAGGTGGAATATCAAAACAATATTTTACGGTTGTTGTCTCTGGCGGCAATGGTATTATTCAAGGCAAAGTGACAGATACGCTTCAAACTCCAGCTCCAATACCGAATGTGATTATTGAAGTTTTTAAAACGGAGAACAATAATGTATTGTCTTTCGCATATTCTGCACGAACGGACAATAATGGGAATTATCGTATTGACCGTGTTGATCCCGGCGTGTATAAAATAAAAGCGAACGCTCCTTCCGGAAAATATCAAAGTCAATGGTATGAAGGGAAACGGGAAGTATCGCAAGCAGATACGATACGTGTTTATGATTCAGAAAGAGTAGGTCCAACCGTTGTCAATTTCAAATTACGAGGCGGAGTTTCGATTCTTCCAAGGATTACTGTGAGCGGCAAAGTTACCGATACAACAGGATTAGCAATTAACAATGCCGAGACCAGAGTTGTTTTTGTCCGCGCCGAGTTTGCACTGAATCTTGCAGGCGGACATTCGATCATGGCTGAGAATTTCAGAAAATATTTTGAATTTAATGGTCACGGTGATTTCAGATTGGAAGGAAATTCCGAGTTTGTGTTTAAAACAAAAACAGATTCTCTTGGCAATTACAAAATAGAACTGCCGTTTGGTAAATATATAGCTTTTGCACGCGCAAAAGGATATGCTGTAGAATTCTATAAAAACCAATCAAATATTTTTTCTGCCAATATTATTTTCGTTCCCGAAACGAATGTTTGGCTACCCGGACTTGAACCAAAATACAATTTCACATTAGCTCCGCTTCCACCGGTTGTTCTTGGCGGTATTAAAGGTTCTGTTTCTGATTCCGTAAAAGATATAGCAGTTCCGGCGCGAGTTGTTGCGTTCCGCGACGGTTGGAGATTCAAAGATGATCATCGCATTTCACGTGTATATGTTACCGATACTGATTCGCTTGGCAAGTTTGAATT
>JANONI010000139.1:0-2532 GCA_031420755.1 Bacteroidota bacterium
CAACTCAATCCTCGTGAAAGTAAATCAGATCGGTACGCTCACCGAAACGTTGGATGCAGTTGAGATGGCAAAGCGTGCGGGCTACACCGCTATCATCAGTCACCGCAGCGGTGAAACAGAAGACTCGACAATCGCTGACATTGCAGTTGCAACGAACGCAGGGCAAATAAAAACGGGCTCCGCAAGCCGCACCGACCGCATAGCGAAATACAATCAACTGTTGAGAATTGAAGAAGAACTGGGAACGAATGCGATCTACGCTGGGTTGAGTGCATTCAATGTAAAACGGTAATTGCATAAAAACATAAGCCGCAGATTTACAGAGTGATTTTTCTGTAGTCTGCGGTTTTTTATTTTACGATGTAAACAAAACTTGCAATAACAACAGGGTATTTTCGCTCTTTTTTCCACCTGCAAATTTTAGTATATTTACATAAGAAAAAGTAACTGAGCGCTATTGGAGGATGTTATGACAACTATTGCAGTAAAAAAAGTTCTCTCCAGCATTACAAAAATTGAAACGGAACTATCGCTGTTAAAAAAATCATTATTAGAAACTACGATAGATGATAATGACGATTGGTTATATGAAAAACCAATAGTCAATCTATTGGAAAAAAGAGTTAAACAAGCACGCAAAGAATTTCGAGAAGGCAAAACGATTTCAGCGAATGCACTGAGAAAAGAACTGGGGATTTGATGTTTTCTATAATTCTATCAAAATCCACACGGAAAGATATAAAGCGGTTATCGAAAGAAGTTCAAAAACATATCTATTCCGAAATATTTCCAATCCTTGCAACAAATCCTAAATCAGCAGGAGAACGATTGAAAGGACCGTTAAAAGGTCTCTGGAAATATAAATTTATTGAAACTAATAATCTAACATCTCATATCTATCAATCTCACAACAACTATGGCACATATTAAATTCGGAACAGACGGCTGGCGCGGAGTGATCGCGGAAGATTTTACTTTTGCAGGCGTTCAAAAAGTTTCTCTTGCAACCGGACGCTATTTTGCAAAGCATAAACTAGCAAAGAATGGTATCGTCATCGGATACGATGCTCGTTTTTTATCGAAAGAATTTGCCCAATGCGCAGCGCAGGTGATCGCTTCCATCGGTGTAAAAGTGCTGTTGTCGGAAAAAATATCACCGACGCAAATGGTATCGCTTGGCGTGGTGAAGAAAAAAGCAGCGGGCGGAATTGTTATTACAGCCAGCCATAATCCTGCAAAATATAATGGATTCAAGATCAAAGGAGATTTTGGCGGACCGGCGCATCCTGAAATGGTTACCGAAGTTGAAAAGGAACTTGCACCATTGCAGGATGTTGTTGAACTCCCGATCGAATTGAAACCATTTGATGAATTGGTAAAGAATAAAACGATCCAGTATATCGATCTGACAAAGATCTATGTTGCCGATATTGAAACCAAAATTGAATTTGATCTAATCAAAAGTGTGAAACTTAAAATAATGCACGATGCGATGTTTGGTGCAGGAATGGGGATTCCCGAACTGTTTCTGCCAAAAATGGGAACGATCCGAAGCGAATATAATCCGTCATTCGGAACCACGAATCCGGAACCGCTGCCGCAAAACGTAGAAGAACTGAGCATGGAAGTCCGCTCAGGGAAATATCATTTCGGTTTTGCGACGGATGGCGATGCAGACCGTATCGGTGCGGTGGATGAAAAAGGAAATTTTGTTGATTCACACCGTATCTTTGCTATCCTATTAAAATATCTTATTGAACGAAAACATTACCGCGGAGCTGTGGCAAAATCGCTTTCGGTCAGCGATATCATTGTAAAGATGTGTGACCATTATAATGTGCGTTTGTACGAAACACCGGTTGGTTTCAAATATCTCTGCCGAATGATGACCGAAAAAGACATTATCATTGCCGGTGAAGAAAGCGGTGGAATTGCTGTAAAAGGACATCTGCCGGAACGGGACGGAATCTTTATCGGATTCCTCCTCGCTGAAGTCATGGCTGTTCGAAGAATGAAATTGAGCCAATTAGTAAAAGAACTGTTCGATGAATTTGGTGAACATCACTTTGGAAGAATTGACGCACATCTTACCAATCAGCAGAAAGAAAAAGTGATGAAGTTTTATCTATCAAAACCCAAAAAATTTGGATCATTCAAAACAATTAAATTCGATATGACCGATGGAGTCAAAGCATATACAAAAGACGGATGGATCCTCGTCAGAGCTTCGGGAACAGAGCCGTTGATACGCTTCTATGCTGAAGCGCGTTCCCCGAAAATAGTACGGCAAATGTTGAAAGCAGCAACATCAGTAAAATGATAATGATTGGCAGGCAAACAACAACCTGCCGATTATTGTTTTAAAGGAAGGGAACATGGTATGTTTCCAAAAAATTATAGCTCGTACTACAACATCATGCCCGATGGTACGGTAAAACAGATTAATCCGTTCACCGGAACGGAAGTGTGGGCAGTTCCGGGAAGAGGGAATAAGCCGATCACGAATGTCATTCCATCAACGGCAAAACCGAT
>JANONI010000140.1:0-11653 GCA_031420755.1 Bacteroidota bacterium
AGATGTTCGACCAAAAAAATTGAGAGAAAAATTCCGGTCAGGCTCATGAGAATTTTTTTGCCGACGGAAGAGTTGATAAACTTAAAGAAAGGATTCATGCGAAGCATCCTACGGATAAGGATGAAAGGTTAATTGTTTAAATTGCCGAAATAAAGTATAAAAGAAATGGTGAAAAATCAATGAAACAATCATATTTAAAATAGCAACGGCTGAGTCTTTTAAACTCAGCCGTCTTTGTCTTATTTCCAATAGATTATTTTTTTGTCATCACAAATACGCCGTTCCAATCATCTGGCGGCGGTGCATCAACAAACATTGTTGCCCGCTGGATGTACAAGTTGGAAACAATATCGTCTCTGCGGATAGAAAGTGCTTGTTGAAATTGATCGATTGCACTCTTCCACGCCCGTTTCTTATACGCTTCAAGTCCATTATGATATAATTCCAAAAATTTCTTTGTTGCATCAGTTTGAACTTCATCCGCAAGTGCTATTAGTTCATAAATGCGAACCGGCTCCGTTTTTCCCATCACAACCACAAGATCCATTTCACGAGACAACACCCTATCTTTTACTTTGTGATAAGTATTATCACTCATCAACAACCGTGTGCCGTACTCTTTATTCACTCCTTCAAGCCGCGACGCAAGATTTACCGCATCACCAATCGCCGTATAATTCAAACGAGTTTCCGCTCCCATATTACCGACCACCGCGCGTCCGCTATTGATACCAATTCGTTGATTTACAACCGGACGTCCATAATGAATCCACTTTGTATGTAATGCAAGCAATTTCCGTTGCATATTAATTGCTGCAACACACGCGTTGTAAGCGTGATCCGAATCCGAAAGCGGAGCACCCCAGAACGACATGATTGCATCACCAATATATTTATCAATTGTTCCATGGTTCTCAATGATAAGATTCGACATTTCCGTCAGATAAGAATTTAACATGCTAACAGTATTTTGAGGACCCATCTGTTCCGCCATACGTGTAAAGCCCTCAATATCGGCAAACAATGTCGTTATCTCACGTTCTTCCCCGCCAAGTTTTACTAATGAAGGATTGTCAAGAATCTGTTTGACAACCGCTTTATCAACATACTTCTCAAACATTCCTTTGATCTGTGCTTTTTGTCTTCCTTCGGTAGCAGCGTTGTAGGACATTGCCGAAGCATAACAAAAGAATAAAGCAAACAACGGTTCAACAAGAGAATAGACAACACCGGTATTTGCAAATGTTGAATACGCAAAGAGCAAATATCCGGCGATCAGCAGAATTCCAATCGGGAAACTCCAACGCAGTTTCAGCAAAATAGCGAGAATGCAAACAAGCAGTGCCATGATGAACACAATCAATAACTGGTTATTCACTGGTGCGAAAGAAATATACTTTCCCATCATAATCTGGTCATACACATTCGCGTGTACAAAACAGTTCGGCGAGATATCCAACAGTGGTGTCGCATTGTGATCACCAATTGACCGAGCAGTCGGTCCGATAATCACAATTGCATCCTTAAACATACTTAACGTTGCTGCATCTTTCTCTACAAACGCATCCAATACTTCTTGAAACGATATTTGCTTATAAATATCGTTCGAGCCGGCGTAATCAATTTGTAGATATCCATGCGAGTCGAGCGGGATTTCCAATTGACCTGCGCGTACCGTCAATCCGCCTTCTTCGTTTTCTCCCACAGTAATGCTTTGCAAATTAACTTGCGCTGCGGCAAATGCAAGTGCTGCACCAAATGTGGGATAATAATCTCCAGCGTACTCCACAAAAAATGGAACCGAGCGAATGATACCGTCAATCGAATCCTGACGGATAAGAATATGCCCGATACCAGCCGCTAAATTTGCAAGCGAATCATACGGTCGTTCATCAATATAAGTAGCCCGTGGAAAGTTAAACTGCGCACCGTGTGTTGGAATAGAATGCTGCCGCAACACTTTTACCGCTTCGGGGTCAATTGGTCGCAGTTCACCTTGATTGTCGTCTGTCGGGATGAACGGACCAATTGCATGATAGACATTTGGCGCATAGTTATGGAAAAACAAGAACTGATCGTTTTGAAATTGTGAAACACTATCCTGCCGCGTTGTCGGAAATAAATCGTCCACTCCAATTGCAACTGCACCGCTTTGTGCAAGTATCGCAAGCATTGTTCCATATTTATCTCGCGGCAGCGGATAGTCCAACTCTTTCATTGTGTATTCATCAATCTTTATAATGACCACATTGTTCGTATGCGCTCGTTCACCTCGAACACGAAGGACAGCATCATACGCTTTACGCTCTAACGATTGAAAAAATTCCAATTGAAACATCAGGATTGTTATCCCGACGGAAATAATTGCAAACAGAATTCCGAAAAGTGTTTTTACTAATTTCTTGTTCATAAGACTCCGAAAAAAAATAATTGAATTGTTTTTCCTTTTAAAACAAGTTACCCTCCAATTCGGAGGGTAACTTGCAAAAAAATAGTCATTTTATCCAACTATATTTTCCAATACAAGAAATCTTTGATGTTCGCTAATGCTGTCGGGTCAATACCTCGGCGCCCGCCAAAAAGAAATTTATTCTCGCCCCGGCGCACTTGCCGGCTTGCAGTTCTGGCTTCTTTACGCACTTGAAGATCTTGCAGCGCACTGAACAACAGGCTTTGTAATTCACCTTTATCAACAAAAGCACCCTTTTCTGCTGCTCGTGTTTGTCCCATTTCTGCAACAATATTATCAATTCCAAGTTCGGAATACGCCTGTTCCTGCGTTGGAAATTTTGAAACCGCAGATGTAAACGATTCTACTGTTCCCGCGTGATCGCCGCCAAGATATTTCAACAGCCCCACATTCAAATAAATTCCTCCGTCATTACCATCAGCCGCCATTGCCGCAGTATAGTTATTGTATGCATTTAATGAATCACCTTTGAGCAGATAAATATTGCCAAGATTGTTCTGCGTTGAAGCGGATTTGTACGCTTTCAGCACACCGATTGCATCTTCGTACTTGCCGGCATTTGCCAAAATCATCGCTGCTTCGTTCGATGATTTTTCATTCTTCAGATTTTTCAGATAGGTAACTTTTTGAGCAATCATCTCATTGTTTGTCTTTGCAAGGCTTTGCGCGTCCGCGACGAGTAATTTTTCTATGTCGGCAGCGTCGGGAGTTGCAGCAATTTTTTCATCGCCTGCCAAGTTGCTTGGCGGAGAAACTTCCCATGCCTTCCGAACATCAATGAGATCAAGTTTTTGTTTTGCATCAACAACTTTGTAATAATTTTCGGCACCCAAACGCCACGATTCTGCAAATGAAGCTTTTTCGATCACAGTTGTTTCCAACGGAATCCAAACTGTATTTTCGTGAACAATATATTCCCGCTCATTTAAACTTACACGCGCGGCATTCTTCTTGTTCACTCCTGTATCGAACATAATAAAAATATGATCCGATGTTCCAATAAGCATTGTGCGAATGCCGAGATTTTCCAAACATGCTGCAAGAAGAATGGAGCTGTCATCACAGTCACCGGATTTTGCGGCAAGTGTTTGTCTTGGAAATTTAATTTCATCAAGAACATCACCTTCGGCAACAACCCACGGATCCAGAACATATTTGATAGAAAGCACCTGCACGGCATTCCATATCTTCATGGTGTTTTGCATGTTGCGTGACGCGTTGGGATAAATCATTTGATCAAATTTTACGTTTCCAATAACTTTGCTTGAAAAATTTTGAACGGCTTCATCCTTATTCGTTACAAATGCACCAACGTGATTCGGTTTGTTCCAACTGATAGAATTTTTGCTGTAGATGGTAACGGGTTTTGTAATACTTCGAACTTTTTCTGCGCCGCTTTGATTGTACGAAATTTCAGTTTTGATCTGAGCGACTGTATTTTCACTGACTGCTTGTAACTTATCTTTATCTAACGTTGCCGATACGTCAAATGTTTTTTTCTCGCCTGCTTTCAGCAGCGGAATCATTTGTTCTGAAGCGAAGGTCATGTAATTGGGAATAAATATTTGGGCTTTAATATTCTTGATGTCCGCTTTTCCCACATTCTCCAATGTTACTGCGCCAATCGGATTCTTGGAATAATATACAAACTGCGCGGGGAAAATATTTTCTACTTTAAATTCGGTGATCTCAAGCGAACTAGACATGATCATGCTTGCTTTTTTAATGCCGCTTGTTTTTGTCGAAACATCTAATCGGTTTCCGGAAACGCCGATTACAGCAAATTCCTGCATACCGGAAAATGCTTTCCGCAATTCGTCAAGCGATCCTTTTACCACAACATCATAGACAGCAGAACCGCCATCCATATAACGCAGTTTCATTTTTACGATCAATGATATTTTTGAAGGAAGTTCCGATTCGATCTTCACCAACGATGCATCATTAACACCTTGCAATATCAACTCAACGATGATCGGTTTATCTTTCATTTCCTTCATCTTTACATCGAGTTTTGCAATGAGTTCAGCCGCTACAATTTCACCGACTTCTTCAAGAGATTGCGATGCCGCTTGAGCTTTTCCTTGAGCAGATTTTTTGGAAGATCCGCTGGCAACGGCAAGAATTTCTCCCGTATCGGTAATGATCAATTTTACTTCACCGTCAGCAGTGAATTCATTTGTTTTGATTCCATAGACTTCTTTTTCACCGCCAAAATTTGCCTGCGCTCCGCCGGCAATAATCAATTCGGCACCATATCGGCGACCTAATTCTTTTGCTTTTGTTGCATCAGCAGAAGCAACATCGCGCGCGCGAACGTCCGAGAACTGACGTGAATCAACAATACGATATCCTTTTTCGAGAAGTAATTTCTCGATCTTTCCTGCAACTTTTCGCGCAGTTGCATCAACATTATCTATCTTTTCATCAACAACCACCATCACGCGCGGCATATCGGCGTTTTGCGCTGTTACCATTGTCGGTGGTATCAGCGTTACCAGCAACGAAAACATACACAGTAACGAAAGAATCCGTTTCATTTTTTTTCTCCTAATGATTAATAAATTATTTCAATTTCGAAATTATTGATGCCATGTCATCCATCTTTTGCTTTGCCGGTTCATACCCGTCTGATTCTTCAAAAGCTTTTTGATACATCACTTTAGCATTTTCATACGCCGACTTTGCCTCTGTTTTCTTTCCCATCTTCTCCATTTTCTTCCCTTGGTCTTCAAAGTTCAGGGCTTTTGCGTAGGTAATGTAACCGTTAAAATTTCCATCCTTTGATGCTTCCAACCTATCCTCATCTTCCGATGATAATTTCACTTCAAGATTGGATGCAATTTTTTTCACTAATGATTGAAGCATCGTTAAAAATTCGTCTAATTCACCGGTCTCTTCTTCTGCTTTCAATGTCTCACCGGTTTCTGTTCGAACAAGACGCACATCAATGCGAAGTTTGTCGTTGAACAGATTTGAGAAACCGCCGAACAGCATCACTTTTACACCGAGAAGTTTCCCCATTTTCTGCGTGGTGGATTTATCAACCATATCTGTTTCATTCAAATTAAGCTCTTCAATAATCGATTGAATTCGTTGCCGCTCAACAACTTTAAGTCCTTTAATCTTCGACATTTCCGTGATCATCATATCCGCTAACCCTTTCTTCAGCGGATCCAATTTTTCTTTGTCAACAATGCTGTTGTTTTCAAAGTACAGCACTGCTATCGTTTGGGGATCGCCGGCTCGTGCCTGCTGAACAAAGACAACGCTGTTCAACAAACCAATACAAAGTGCAAGCGTTCCAAAAAGTGTATATTGTTGTTTCATACCGATTTCCTTCCAGTAGAATTAAATGATAAGTGAGATTTTTTCAAAATGATATTTTTACACCAACGCCCGCTTCAATACCGCTAACGTTGTACGATTTTCCTTCATACATAATAGAACCGATTGAATACCGAATACTAACGGTCGGATATATGATATCCGAGAATAAAAATCCTGCATCGCCGCCAAGTGAGGCAATTCCTGCTTTTCCTGTTTCAACAAGATTGCCAGCAATAATTGTCTGATCGGCACTGTATAATTTATATTCTCCAATAATCGTTCCATTTAACCAATCGTTTAACCGCGTTGATAATGAATATTGACCCTCGATCTGGGTTGATGATGTATATTCAGTTGTATCTTTTTCAAATCTTGTATTCGGCAAACGGTATCGCATGCGTGTTTGCAATAGATGATTGAACGTTCCCATTTTTAATGAATACGAGATTAGCCCAATTGCTCTCGATCCGGACTGATATTTTATCACATCATTTATTTTATCTTTAAAAAAATAGGTGGCAGTTACATCCATCGAAAGTCTGGCACTTTTTGAATATGTTATATAGTTAAATGCAAGATTCGTAGAAATTTCATCACCCGGATTATACTTTGGGTTTGCAGATGGATTAAGATTGATCGGTTCATATTCACCTTTAAAATTATACGATGCGCCAACACCTAAAACCATTCTGCGGGTTATCGTGCCCGCATAGACTAATCCAAAATTTCCGCTTAACCCTTGTCCAAAAGTCGGCACTTTATAATTAAATGCTGTTTGCGAAATCAATGTTGTCATCTGCAATTCTTTTTGCTCAAGTTTTGTTTTCCCAGTCGGAAGGCTTAGACCTGCCGTTAACCACACTTTGTCTCCGGGCAGAACATACGAAAGCGAAAACCGTGTATCAACCATTCCATTGTTTGAAGTATCAACTTTAGCAGTGGTTGAAGTATTCATTCCCGAAGTAGCGACAGAAAGTAGCATTCTATTTCCCAGCGGTAATGAAATTGAGAGTGGAAAAGATTGTTGTGAAATAGTTCCCAATCCTGTAATGCTCCACTGTTGTACAACTCCACCCATTGTTACGCCACGTACTCCACGGAATATCGATTTATCGTTGACCGGATCTGCAATTTGAGCCGATAATATATCAAAGAACAACAACCATAACAGAATAATTACGGTTGCAATATGAAGAGAGCGGAGTTTGTAAGTTGTATTAATCATCACATTGAGTCTGCTTATTTGATGAACAACATCTTTTTAGTAGAAATAAATTCATTCGCCCGTAATCGATAATAATATATACCACTTGCAGTAATTTTATTATCATCACTTTTTCCATCCCAGCGTATTGAATATGTTCCTATCGGTTGAAATTCATTCACTATTGTTTTAATTTTTTGACCTAACAAATTGAAAATTTCAAGACTAATATTGCCGCTGTGCGAGATCGAATATTGTATTGTTGTTGCCGGATTAAATGGATTTGGATAATTTTGATAGAGCGCATACTCAATCGGAATAATTGGTATTCCATTGGTATTTTGTTCAACAAATTTCTCTGTCCCTACAATAAGTCGGAACGAGCGGGAAATCTCATTGTTAGCAAACTGCATTGAATATCCACTCCTCTGCGAAATATCATACACACGTTCTTGTTTAGTATCAAGTAAATAGATTTTAAACTTCGGGTCAGTAAAACCGAATCGTGTAAACGAAAGATCGACCGAAACATTTTTTGTGCTGGAAAGAACATCGAAATCCCAAAAATTTCCGTTGGAATTTATCGAACGGTAATCCGCGGCAAGCTTTCCTTCAGAATGTTTGATTGCGAGCGATATGTAATTTGTTGGTGTTGATGGCGGTTCAGAAAAATCATTGTCATCAAGTCCATCAACAGACGATTGCAGCATACCAACAAAATTGTTATTGTCGCTGTATCGTAATGTTTGTGCCGCGATCTGAATTTTCCATTCATTCTGATGTAATTCTTGACCCGCACCGACAACTTTGGACAACGAAGAAGTAGATGATAATTGCGACGAGGCAAGCCGGATTTTTTTGGGAAGTTTACCATTGTTCTTCACCCAGTATCCTTTAAATTTTTGCATTGTTTGTGTTACGGAATCATAATCCCCTTTGACAAAAGACCAGATCACTTTTTCTACGCTGTCTTCCCTGAAAGAATTTTTCCAGCTTATATCATACGGAAATGGATTCCCGATCATGTTGTATCCCGGATGCAAGACGATTTCAAAATCATCTTCTGCACCTTGCACCGATGTTGTTCCAAAACCGATATTCATTTTCTCTTTGGTGATGATCCAATATCCTTCGCCGCGTCTTATCGATCTAAAATTTTCCGGAAATTCGGCGTATCCTGTTCGTTGATTGTATTTTCCGAACATTCGCCATAAATATTTATTTGGTTTCCCAAGATCTTTAAATAATGCTTCTACAGACGAATCAGCAAATGAATACGGAACACTGATCAGTTGATACTCCTCTTGCGGAGTCGGTTCGAGAAACTGCGTTGCAAAATTATCAACATTTCCAAAAATATTCAATGCAAACTGTAGGTTCTTACCGCTATATATTCCAACCGAAAATGTTGTATCATCGGGGAATCCGTTCCACCAAACATCATAGTCGGCAATGGCAACAATCTTTCCTTTGCCAATCTTCGATGTTGCAGCGATCCACGCATTAGAAATTTTTCCATACGATGAATCGTTCACATTCACCGAATATAATGTCGGAGATTTTACGATAAGCAGCGGAGAAACGTACGGTAACGTCGTATCAACCCACACGCTTCCGGAAACGAAGGCGATGACTGAATCAACTTTATAGGTTAACTGGTTTGTGTTCCATGGTTTTCCAACGACAATTCCTGCAGTTGCTGCATTATTATGTGCGGAATCAAAAAGAAGATTGGAATTAAATTTTATTCCGGTTGCCGTTTTATATTTTGTTACCCAGCCAGAATCCTGCAAAAATGTATTGAACGGAAGATTGCTTAAAGTTCCATAATCACCCGCTAAAATTACCGATCCGCCATTCACAACATATTGTTGCAATGAATCAATAAGATCTTTCGGCGGTGCGCCATTCGGTTGAACAAAAATCAATGCATTAAAATTTGAATATGAACCGACTTTCTGATAATGTACTTTGATATCTGCGCGCTCTAAACTTAATGCAAATAATTTATAATACTCTGCAAGACTTGAACCGTAGTACGATGTAAAGCCGATCGTTGTATCCAATAATACTTTTCGTGAAGTAAAATTTCTAACAACACCGACTCCTCTTAAACGATATTCGACGATTGGAAACTGAGGATCGGTGGTTGTAAATCGTATGGAAGCAATTTTTTCACCTGCAACTTTCGGAACGAAACGGACATTAATAAAAGCTATTGCACCGCTGTTTATTGTTGTGCTTTGTTGTCCCAGATAATTAAACACAGCCGAATCGCCAAGTTTTCCAATGTAATTTAATGTTATCGTGTCCAATCCTTCTTTATTATCTACTGCAATCGAAAGAATTGAATCCTTTCCCACCGTAACCGATCCAAAATCAACGACCAAACGATCGAATGCAAGTTTTGTAAAGCCATGACCTCGAAGCGTGAAATTTACATTGGGGAATAACAAATTGGTGATAAATTTTAATTGTGCTGTCTTTTGTCCGGATGAGACAGCTAAGAATTTTACCAGCAATACCAGTGAATCTCCGGCAGGAATTTCAAATTGTCTTTTTCCAATAAACTGGAATGAAATAGTATCAGTTAACCCAGAAAATTGGACAAAGAGTTTTCTTAATCCTGTTGTATTTCGTAAAACAATCGCTCGAACGGAATCTCTTCCTACCAGCATACTTCCAAAATTATAGTCCGTCGTATCAATCGTCAGTTTCGGATATTCAGTAAATTCAAGTTTGTGTGATCCGGTTTCACTGCCGATGTAAAAAATATTTGAATTCGTTTCATGCGGTGTCATTAAAAAATATCTGGCTGCTGATAGCGAATCACTGAATCTTTTCCATTGCAATCCCCCATCATCACTCCCAAAAATTCCAAATGGACCGGAAACGATTATTATCTTCTCATCAAATCTATCGTACATCGCTTGGTATCCGGAAACAGGGAGCGGATTCCAAATTTCGCCACCATTTGTTGTCTTAAATATTTTGAATGGTTCATCGCTTTCGCCAGCAAGAATTGTAGCGATAAACATTTCCTTATTATTGTTAGAATTGATGGCAGGACTTAGCGTTGCAACTGGTAATTCTCGATTTAAAATTGGTGAAAATACTGACTGTGGCAAATCTCCCGAAACATTGCTCCATGTTTGACCAAGATCGGTTGATTTATGCAGTCCATATCCGCCATAATAGATTGTCAGACTATCAACCGGATCGAATTCAAAATGTTCAGGTGCACTAATAGTATCCATCAATAACGGGGATTTAATTGGTAACCAATTTGTCGCGCCATCTTTTGAAAGATACAATCCTGTTGCTTTTGTATAAATCAGTATAACGTTTGGATTTTGTGGTGAGATTCTAACCGTCATTTCATTTTCACGGTTGGTAAACTTTGATGGATTATTGAGAAAAGATTTAACAAGAAATACTGAATCCCACGAAACACCAAAATTCGAGCTGCGATATAATGCATAGACCGATCCTGCATAAATAATATTATTTTTCTGTGAAGCGCGAACCGTTGAAATATATGGATTGGAAACACCAACATTTATTGATTTCCAAGTTCCTCCGTCATCCGTTGAGCGATACACTCCTGCTCCATAGATGCCGGCAAACAACATTCGAGTAGGTTCATTGAATTTCAACGAAGCCAGATTCCTGATAATTGATCTATTGATTCCAGTGTTTTTTGGCAACCACGTATTCCCCAAATCTCCACTGACAAATATTCCTGCTGTGGTTCCAATATAGATTTTTTTCTTTGCCTGATTTACCAAAATAGAAAATATATCAGTTACTTCTTTAAACACGTTCATTATTGGCGGATCACCAATCAATGGTAGAGGAAAAATTGTCCCTTTATTAGAATTGATCCGGAATAAACCGTGCTGAGCTTTGCGTGGCTGCGGAACCCCGTCATACTCCGAAGCATTTACGGCAGCATAGAACTTAAAAACATGATTCCCCGACACAAACCCTTCATAAATCACCGCACCATCATTCACTGTTCCTGAAACCGGATTTTGCGCATACGTAATTGCTTTCCAACTTGTATCCCCTTGATCGGTCTGCATTCCATACATTCCATCCGCAGTTCCAATGATTGAACGAAAATGCGTCCTGCCAATTCCCGTGGTATCAATTTCCAGCGCATAAATTCTTCGTTTAGCCAGCGGCGGTAATCCTTTTGAAAGAGGCTTCCACGTTTGTCCGCCGTTGGGAGTAAAAAAAACTCCAACGGTATCGGAAAATCCTGTTGATGCAAGAACTCGAATATTGACCGAATCAGATGGATGAACTGCAATTTTATTAACAGGACGATTTCCAAAATACGTACTGTCTTTAAGAGGAAACCATGTCTTACCACCATCATTCGAACGAAGTACTCCTGCTTCATCGGAACCAAATACAACTTGCGAACTTGCCGGCGTATACGCTACACTAAATCGTGGTGATGGAAATGCGGCGGAAATTACCCACGTAACACCTTGGTCGCTACTAGCGTATAGACCCATTGATGTTGCCATCAATATGGAATTAGAAGATTTCGGGTGAATTGCAATGTCGTTGATAGTGCCAAATTGAATATTCAAATTCGGAACTAATACTTTATTCCAACTTTCTCCGCCATTAACAGA
>JANONI010000141.1:0-11091 GCA_031420755.1 Bacteroidota bacterium
TGTATTCATTTCCGTCAACATCCCACATTTTTGAACCAAGTGCTTTTTTAATGAAAACGGGATTTCTGCCAACGGATTTGAACGCGCGAACGGGGGAATTTACTCCGCCGGGAATCAATTGTTTAGCACGTTGAAATAATATATCTGAGTTTTTAGTGTTCATAATATTTTGTCACTGCTGTCCAAAATAAGTTGAGTTAGTGTAAAAAAGTAGTCATAGAGCATCAAATTGGACAAGTTTTCAGCGGGAACGTGGAGTAAGCCCCCTGATGCTGTCCAAATATTGAACCCCTATAGGGGTTCGTAAAGAGAGACGCAAATAAAACTATAAACATGTTGTTCCTACGGCTTACAGCTCGTAGAGAACAATTGATTTTATTAGGAATGCCGTAGGCATTCAATGTTTGTAGCACAGATTCACCACCAATAATGCGAACGCCGTAGGCGTTCAATATGTTTTGTTATCCATTCACGAGAAATGTAATTTCTTTTGGACAAGTATGATATTTTTGCGGTAAGAATAATTTTTCCCTAAATGAGGAAGTTAAATGAAATCAAAAAAAAATGTAACTACTCAGTCTGTTCTTGTACATTGATATTGATTTCATTGCCACGAATTGAAAAGCAATGCGAAGCTCGAAGAGTCCTTCGGACATACATACGCATATTTTCTTTTAAATTCGTGTAATTAGTGGCTAATCTTTTTGCTGAGTAGTTACAAAAAATTTTGAATTACTTTCGTGATAATACTTTTGCAGCATCTTTTGCAAAATAGGTTAAAATAAGATCGGCGCCAGCACGTTTAATTCCAACCAGCGTTTCCATCATCACTCGTTCTTCATCAATCCATCCATTGCGTCCTGCCGCTTTAATCATTGAATATTCTCCGCTCACATTATACGCTGCGATAGGAATATTGAATGTATCTTTCACTCTGCGAATAATATCAAGATACGGAAGCGCTGGCTTCACCATTATAATGTCTGCTCCTTCAATCAAATCTTGTTCAACTTCACGAATCGCTTCGTCGCTGTTCGCCGGATCCATTTGATGCGAACGGCGATCTCCGAATTTTGGAACGCTTTCCGCTGCATCGCGGAATGGTCCGTAAAATCCAGACGCATACTTTGCGGCGTATGACATAATTGGAATGTTATGGAAATTATTATCGTCCAGTACTTTACGAATTGCACCAATGCGTCCGTCGAACATATCGGATGGTGCGATCATATCCGCGCCCGCTTGAGCGTGCGTGAGCGCTTCCTTTGTGAGCAATTCAACAGAAGCATCATTCACAATCTCTTCTCCGCGAATAATTCCGCAATGACCGTGCGATGTATATTCACACAGACAGACATCGGTAATCACAACAAGTCCGGGAACTTCTTTTTTTAGAGCGCGTACCGCTTGTTGAACAATGCCGTTCTCATCGTACGCACCGCTGCCAACTTCATCCTTGTGTTCAGGAATTCCGAAAAGAATTACGGCAGGAATTCCCATGGAAAATGTTTCACCGCAATCCTTCACAAGTTCATCGACCGATTGCTGAAACACGCCCGGCATCGATGAAACTTCCTTCCTGATTTTTTTTCCCGGAACAACGAACAACGGATAGATGAAATCTTTCGTTGTCAGTTCCGTTTCACGCACCATGTCGCGGAACGCGGATTTCATTCGCAGCCGGCGAAGGCGTTGATTCGATTCGATTTGTACTGCAGAGTTAGGCATACAACCTCATTATGTTTTTAGTGAATCAAAATATTCTATAACTTGTTTACTTATTTTTTCCGATTGAATAATACAATCACTAACGCTAATTCCATCTCGAAAATTTCCGGACAAAAACAAACCGGGATGACGTTTCTCAAATTGCGAAATGTGTTCAACTATTTTCAAATGTCCAAGGTGATATTGCGGAATTGCTTTTTCCCATCGTGTAATATGTGTAAAAATTGGATCGCCTTCTATTTGCATTAACGATTGCAATTCGTTCTTCACGGTACCAAGAAGTTCGTTGTCGTTTTGTTGTGCAATTTCCGGCTGACGCGATCCGCCGACAAATGTTGTAATGGCAACACACCCTTCTGGCGCGCGACCGTCGAACAGCGTTGATGACCAGATTGCGCCGAGAATGTTCCGCTGTTCTTTTTCGGGAATCAAAAAGCCGAATCCATCCATCGCACGTTTCACCTGTTCGAGTTTGTAACCGACAAATACTTCTGTAACAGGCGGATAATAAATATTTTGAATTTTTTGAGAAAGAGAATCGTCAAATGTTTTCACTAATTGCGACGCAACAAATGCCGGAATGGTAAAGATAACAACGTTTGTCGTATGTGTTTGCGTTAAACCGTTTGATGAATAATGAAGCGTATATAATTTTTCAGTATCGTCATATTCAATCTTTTCCACCGTTGAAGAAGTATGGATGCAATCACCAAGTGCTTTGGCAAGCGCGTTTGGTAATGTTTGCATTCCATTTTTAAATGAAAACATCTGCGCCCGATCTTTTGCCACTTCTTTTCTTTTCTTTCGTTCGCGTGCGCCTGCAATTTGTCCACGAATTAAACCGCCGTATTTTTCTTCAAGCGCATATAATTTTGGAAATGCTGCACGCACACTTAATTTTTCCGGAGCACCGGCAAATATTCCCGCAACAAACGGATTGATGGCGTAATCTAAAAACTCTCTGCCGAGACGGCGTTCTACAAATTCGGCAATGGATTCTTCGTGTTCCGCTTTTCCAACAAACGGTTCTTTTAGCAGACGTAATTTTCCTGAAAGCGACCAAAGCTTTGATTGGAAAAATTTTCCGGGAGACATTGGCAACGGATGCAATTTCCCATTGCGTAAAATATACCGATTCGTTCCTGCGGGATTTGCATAGACAAGTTCATTAGTAATATCAAGCTCGGTAAATAAAGTTTTAAAGAGCGGCGTAGTTTCCAATGCACTGTTCGGACCGGTTTCAATCATCCATCCATCGGTGTGAATGGTTTTCATCGTTCCGCCAACTGTCGAATCTTGTTCAAATAATTCGACAGAATATCCTTGCGTGCGAAGCCGCCACGCAGTGGTGAGTCCCGAAATTCCGCCGCCGATAATTGTAATTTGAGAAGTGCTCATTGCGTTGAAGATATTTTTTTCTCTACAAGATCTGTGAGACATTGAATGAATAATTCTTCCGTAAGAAGTGCGGGCATCATATCGTAATACTTCACTCCCAATTTCAACGCTTCATCGCGCGCTTCAATATTAATTTCGGAAAGCGTTTCAATATGATCCGTAACGAATGCGATCGGCACAACAAGAAGATGCGTAGCCCCTTCGTGACCCAAACGATCTATCGTTCCGGTCAGTGACGGTGTGAGCCATTGTTGTGGACCAACTTTACTTTGGAAACATAATGTGTGCGGAAGTCCGAATTGTCCTCGCTCAACTACCAGTTCATACGTTTTACGAATATGATGAGAATATGGATCGCCATCACGCACCAATTTCATCGGGGTTCCATGGGCACTGAAAACGATCTGCACGTTGGAAAGGTTATTCTTCGAAACGCGATTGAGCGCGTACCGAATTCGTTTCACAATTGCATCGATGTAGAGCGGATGGTTGTAATAATGTTCGACAACCGCCGTCGGAATATTCGGCATCTTCAATTCTTGTGCGACACGGTTCCATTCGTTAACGCTCGATCCGGTTGTTGCTTTGCAATAGTGCGGATACAACGGCAGCAAAATAATTCTATCGGGTTTTGATGCAATAATATTCTTCACAACAACTTCAGTTAAAGGATTCCAATACCGCATCGCAATATGAACATCAACATCATATCCTTTCCCCTTCAACATTTCTAATAAACGATCTGCTTGAAGTTTTGTCTGTTTATAAATCGGAGAGCGATTACCGATGCGTTTATATAATTCCTGAACTTTCGGTGCGCGGCGCGTTGAGATGAAACGAGCAAGCGGCTTGCGAAATAAAAATGCACCCGGAATATCAATGATATCGGGATCGCAAAACAAGTTATACAAAAACGGTTCTACAGCTTCAAGATTGTCTGGTCCGCCAAGTTGAAGCAGCACAACGGCAATTTTTTCTTTGGGTGCATTCATAAATAATTACACGGTTTTAGAGAATATTGGTTTTTCTTTCATCATCGCATCGATATAGGCATCGAACACCATTGCAATATTACGAATGATAAGTCTTCCGAGTCCGTGAACAACAATCTTTGCCGGCTCAATGGTAACAAGACCATCGTCAATAAATGGTTTCAGCTTGCCGAACGATTGCGCAAAATATTCTCGGAAATTGATTTTATGTTTTAATTCCATTGCGGGAATATCCAATTCCATATCGCACATAATTCGCATTATCACGTCTTTGCGAATATGATCATCATCGGTCATTCTGTATCCGACTGTCGTTGCAAATAAATTGTTTCCGATAGCATTGCAGTACTCATTCACGGTTTTCAAATTCTGCTGATACGTATTCTGAAAATGTCCGATGGCAGACATTCCAAATCCGTACAGATCGCATCCCGCTTTGGTCGAATATCCCTGAAAGTTGCGGTACAATGTTTTATTGCGCTGCGCAACAGACATTTCATCGGTCGCTTTCGCAAAGTGATCCATTCCAATGTTCCAATACCCTGCCTCAACAAGTTTTTCAATCGTCATTTTGAAGATCTCAAGTTTCTCTTCAATTGTCGGAAGCGTTTCTGCCTTAATCACTTTTTGATGCGGCTTCAGCCACGGCACGTGGGCATAATTGAAGACCGCAATTCTATCCGGCGAAATTTCAATTACTTTTTCAACTGTTTCTTCAAATGTTTTCAACGTTTGAAAAGGCAAGCCGTAAATCAAATCAAGATTAATACTTGAAAAACCGAGATCGCGGCTCCAGTGCACAGCATCGAGCGTGATCGATTCCGGCTGAATGCGGTTGACTGCTTCCTGCACTTTCTCATTAAAATCCTGCACACCCATACTCACACGATTGAATCCGCTTTCGCGAAGCGCCTTCATGTGTTCGTACGTCAAACCACGCGGATCAATTTCAACGCTTGCTTCAATCTCTGCATCAAAATGAAAATGATCTTTGATGAACAAGCCGATGTTCCGAATTTCATCCGGTTCTTGATACGACGGCGTTCCGCCTCCCCAATGCAATTGCGTTACGTTGCGGTTCGGAGAGATTAGCGGTGCAACAAGTTCAATTTCTTTTTTTAGAAACTCGTTATAGTTGCTGATATTATTGTGATCGTGTGTTACCAACATTGTACAGCCGCAGAAATAACAGAGGGTGTCGCAATATGGAAAATGAAAATAGAGCGAAAGATCGGCGTTGCTTTCCGCAGAATTTGTGTTCACAATTTCTTCGGTGTACTCTTTCGAACCAAATGAAGGAGAGAACAACGGCGCGGTCGGATAACTGGTGTATCGCGGTCCCTGTCCGGAATATTTTTTGAGAAGAGCAACATCAATGGATTCAAACTGCTTCATTACGTTACTTCGCTTTCTTGTGGTACGGAACGCTGAACGTTTTTACGGCATTGATGAATGCTTTCACGTTCTCCACCGGTGTTTCAGGAAGGATTCCGTGTCCCAGATTAAAAATATGTCCCGATCCATTTCCGTATTTGCTAAGAATGGATTTCACACCTTGCTCAATCCGTTCCGGAGTTGCAAACAACATTGTTGGATCAAGATTTCCTTGAAGAGCAACTTTGTTTCCAATTGTGTTTCTTGCTTTTTCAATATCCGTTGTCCAATCCAATCCAACAACATCGGCTCCCGTTGCAGCAATTTTTTTCAACGAATGCCCGCAATCTTTGCAGAACACAATTACGGGAACATTTTTCTTTTTCACTTGTTCAACAATCTGTTGAATATAGTGAAGAGAAAATTCCTCAAATTCTTCTTGTCCAAGAATTCCGCCCCACGTATCAAAGATCTGAACAATATCCGCTCCGGCATCAACTTGCGCGGATAAATAATCTGCAACTGATTGTGCAAGTCTCTTCAACAATAGATGCGCCTGTTGTGGGTGAGAAAAAATCAATTCCTTGACGTGCCGGAAATTTTTTGAACCTTTTCCTTCAACCATATATGTTGCAAGTGTCCACGGCGAACCGGAAAAACCGATCAACGGAACTTCATCGCGCAAACGTTCTTTTGTTACGCGCAGTGCATCCATCACAAACCGCAATTCGGTGTTCGGATCAATTGAATGTAATTTATGTATATCTTCCGTTGAACGAATAGGCGATGGAAACCGCGGTCCCCCTTTTCCTTCTTCAACAATCAATTCCATTCCCATCGCTTCGGGAATGACTAAAATATCAGAAAAAATTATCGCTGCATCTACGCCAACCAATTCCACCGGCTGAACCGTTACTTCTGCGGCAAGGTCTGGAGTTTTACAGAGTGTGAGAAAATCCGTTGTTGCACGAATGGCGCGGTATTCAGGTAAATATCGTCCTGCCTGACGCATAAACCATACGGGTGTTCGTTCAACTGGTTGTTTGCGAGCGGCGCGGAGTAATAAATCGTTTTTCAATGGTCACATCACTTTCTTTGTAAAGGTGAATAAAAATTTTGAATCGCTTCGGTAAATGTTTCTATTGTTGAACGTGGAGCCACGACAACAACATGCAGTCTTTCTTTTCTTGCGGCATCCGCAGTTGTTTCGCCGAATACCGCAACATTTTTTGTTTGTATAATCTTGTTTGAAACAGCGTGAAGAAAATGAACAACGCTGGATGGACTAAAAAAAGTGATCATATCTGCACATTCGGTTATCTCATTCAACAATCGCTTCCGCGCGGCATCTAATTGTGGTTCTCGTGTTTCGTACACGGTAATGCTGTTTACCGTTGCGCCGCTGGATGAGAGAACCGTCTCAAGATCGCTCTTTGCAAGATTTCCTTTCGGAAACAAAAATTTTTTTCCTGCAACAGGTCTCTTTATCAAATCAAACGCCAATTGTTCAGCGGAAAAATGCGGGGGAATTTTTTCCGTATAAAATCCATAGGATTCGATGACACTTTTTGTTTTTTCCCCAACGGCAAACAGCGGTATATTTTTTATCCGATCTCTGTTCCTCTGTTGAATGGCACGCTTAAAAAAATATTCCACAGCATTTACACTGGTAAAAATTATGCCGGAATATTCATTCAACGTTCCGAAAACAGAATCACATTCGGTCCACGAAAGCGGTTCAGCAATCTCTACTGCGGGAAATAAAAGAACAGTTGCTCCTTTTCGTTCTAACAGATCGGAAAATTCTTTCGCTTGTTCTTTGCGTCTTGTAACAACAATTGTTTTTCCCGAAAGCGGCAATCGCTCTGTGCTTCTTCCATCACTCACAATGAATTCTTTCGTATCTCTTCTAAAATTTCTTTCGCTCCTTTGGATAACAATTCGGCGGCAAGAGAAACACCAAGCGCTGCTGAATCTTCCGGTGTTCCGGTAATCGAACCGCGCACAATTCGTTTTCCATCCAGCGAACCAACAATTGCATCAAGAATAAATTTTCCGTTTTCAATTCTTCCATACGTCCCAATCGGAATCTGGCATCCCCCTTCAAGATGGCGAAGCAACGCGCGCTCACCCGTTGTTGCTTGCTGCGTTTCGGCATGAGCAAATGGCGATAATAATTTTTGCAATTCTGTATCGGCTTCTCGAATTTCAATTCCGAGCGCGCCTTGACCAACTGCAGGAAGCATGAATGTCGGTGAGAATATTTCGGAAATTATTGATGTCCAACCCAAACGAGTAACACCCGCCTTTGCCAACAACATTCCATCCCAATCACTGTTTTCAAGTTTCTCTTTCCTCGTGTTAAGATTTCCGCGAATATCAATAATGGACAGATCGGGACGGTGATGAAGCAATTGGCATTTTCTTCGCAGGCTTCCCGTTGCAATCATTCCGCCGTTCGGCACATCGTTCAACGACGAATATTTTTTTGCGGGATGGGAAATGAATACATCGCGAATGTCTTCACGCTCGGTAACAACTGCAATAAGCAGTCCGTCGGGAATATTTGTCGGCACATCTTTTAAACTGTGTACAGCAAGATCAATTTCACCGTCAAGCAACGCTCGATCAAGTTCTTTTGTAAAAAGTCCCTTATCGCCAATTTTTGAAAGCGGAGAATCGAGAATGATGTCGCCGGTCGTTTTAATCTTTTTAATTTCAACGGTTATGGCTGGATACGCTTGGTGAATTAATGATGCAATATGGTCGGATTGCCATAATGCCAACGCGCTGCCGCGGGTGCCGATAATAATAGTATTTTTCAATAATTAATTCTTTTCGCTATTATGTAATTTTTCTTGCGCTGAATGATGGAGTCCGAACAATTCTCGGATAAACCCCAGTTTCATTTCTTTCTGTTTACGAGTATCTCCGTTTCCGTTTCGCAGTTCGGATGCCGGAAGCTGGATTAACCGATGAACAATTCTCCGAGTAACAAGATCAACTATGTCTTTATCCTTATCGGTGAACTTATGAATATGATAATCTACCTCTTCTTTTCTAATCGTTTCATACAGTTCGCGTAAACTTTCAATCGTTGGCGCAATGGCATGGGACAGATACCATCGGTTAAATTCGTTCAATTCTTCCAATATAATTGCATTTACCGAGGGAATACACGATCGCCGAAGAGCATGGTTCTGTTCAACAATATGCGAAAGTGAATCGAGATCATGCAGAAAGATATTTTCGAAGGTGTTAATGTTCGGATCGATATTGCGCGGAACACCGATATCGATGATTAAGAGCGGAGACTGTTTCCGCTTTTTTATCATTTCAGATAATTGCTGAACGGTCAACACATAGTCCGTACTGGAAACAGATGAGATCACGATATCCACGTCCATAAGAGTTGCCAGAAACGATTCATACGGAACCGGTACAGCGTTCAACGACACGGCAAGATCTTCTGCTCTTTGTAACGTGCGATTGGTAATCAATAATTTCCCAATGCCCCGTGAAACAAGATGTTTCGCGGTAAGCTCTCCGGTTTCGCCTGCGCCGATGAGAAGAATGGTCTTTTGCGATAAATCGAAGAATATTTTTGCGGCAAGATCAACGGCAGCGTAACTAAGCGACACCGCTCCTTTTGAAATTTCTGTTTCGGTCTTAGTTCGTTTTCCAGCATGCACCGCCGATTGAAGAAGTTTATTCAGAACCGCTCCACTGGTCTGTACTTCTGCCGCAATTGCATAATGATCTCGTATTTGATTTAGTATTTGCACATCGCCCAATATCATGGAATCTAAACCGGTGGCAACTTTCATTAAATGATTGACCGCAAAGATATCTTTCAAATGATAAAAATGTTTCTGATTAACAACCGCTGTTGCTTTTTTTATCGCCAGTATATCGTTCGTCAACAATGTCGCCAATTCTTCTGTTGAGTGAGGGTTGCTTTCGGAATTTGTAATGCCGTACAGTTCAGTTCTATTACATGTTGAAATCATAACGCATTCATCAAAATACTTTTGTTTTATCACCGGAAGAACAGACCGTATCTCGTCATCCGAGAACCATATTTTCTCTCGTATCGCTACATCGGCTGTTCTATGATTTATTCCTAACAGATGTATCATGAACCTTACTTAATAAAAAAATGGAACGATGTTAAATACACGTTAATTATGGTCAACGAAAATATTGCAAACAAGAATCCGCTAATTGCAAAATGCATCACTTGTCGTCCTCTTCGTTTCCCGGTTTGGATGAGATAGATTCCCGCCGCATAAATAAACCAAATCAATACCGTACCGACTAATTTTGGATCGAAGTATGAATAATTTTCGATTGCTTTTGGAAGCCATGCAAAGCCGATAACGATTGCAACACTCAACAGAATAAAACCAATAACGATCGCTTTTTGTGTTAAATATTCCAGGCGTTCTAACGAAGGCAGGTTTTCAAAAATAATTCCGAATTTATTCGATTTGATAATGCGGTATTGAAGAAGATACATGACACCATAAACAGCGGAAATGGTAAACGCCGAATACCCCAAAAGCGCACTAAGAACATGAATGCCTAATATGTTGCTTCGTAAAACCTGAGGTACTTCATACAAATCTTCGATAAACAATGACGAAATGAATTGGAAAATTAGCGCTATTGATAATACAAAAAGTCCTGTGTTTTTAATTTGTGTTTGAATTTCTATTAAGCGGTATGACGCTGCAATGGAAAATGCCAACAGAGACATAATCTCAAAGACAGAAATAATTGGAGGATGCTGAAGATATATTGTTCGTATTACCAAATAGAAAAAATGAGCGCTTATGGTAAGCAGTAACAACGGCGTTTTACTTTTTTTCCCAAACGGGTGTTTGTTAAAAAAAGAAATGCTGTATGCCGCCACTGTACACAAATATAATAGCGGCAAAAGAAATTCAAAAAATTTTCCTGTTAATTCCATATTCGGTATCCTATTGTAAAAACATATCGTTATTGTGCATCTCTGTGATAGAACAATGGTCCTTTCAGCAACGAGATTTTATGCCTGTCCACCAATAAACATCTCTTCATACTAACATTCAAGAAAGATGCCAAAGTTATTCTCCCATTTAGCAGTATTCCTAAGCATAGTGAAAAGAAATGTTTTGCGTAAATAAGAAAATCTTAAGCTATCTCGCAACAATTTGAACAAATATAATCAAATTTTGCTTCTATTAATACGATTATTCTATAAAGAGTACCGTTAAAAATCAATGCGCTATTCAGCGTAATTTTAAGATCAGCTATTGCCAAAAAATAAAGTTGTAATTTTAGAAAGCTTATTCACCGCAGAGGGCACCGAGAACGCAGAGACTTCTTTGGTAGTTGAAACTAAAACCTCTCTGTCATCTCGTTCCTCTACGAGTCGTAGACCAACGTCCCGTTGGGAACGCATTGTGGTAGAGATGAAACGGAGTTTCGGTTGCAGTACGTTCCCAAACAGACAGCCTGTGTCAAAAGTGTATTGCCGACCTCTGGTCGGCACTTTTAATTGTGAAAATAATGAAAATAGTAACATCGCCGAACAGAGTTCGGCGTTACAAATAGT
>JANONI010000142.1:0-20928 GCA_031420755.1 Bacteroidota bacterium
GAAGAAAGATTTTTATGAAATTCAATGAAATCATTTTTACCGCCAAACCATTGCAAAACTTCACGCTTTTTAATTTTTGTTGGTTGATCTTTCACAATCGCATGATACGAACTCCACTGATACGACCGTAAATCATCAATAAAGCCATGATGCACCGGATTATTATGAATATAAAATACCAATGACGCAAAATATTTGTCGCTTGTAACTTCTTTCCGCCGAAAATACTTTTGAAATAAACTGCCTGTGCGTTCTTCCTGATTATTAATGGCTTTTGAATATGCCATAAAAAACTTTCTACATTGTTCGCTGATAATTTGGGGAACTGTTAAACTTTCCAAGTTGTTTTTCTTTAGACTTTCCAAGTCTCGAAGACTTGGAAAGTCTTGTTGATCTTTCACCCTTATCATAAAATGAAAATGATTCGGCATTAAACAGTAGGCAAACGTATCAAAATATGATGAAAGATAAGAATCATATTTGGAAAGAAAATACCGATAATTTTCATCTTTATAAAAAATATTACAGCCATCATTTCCGCGATTGTAGATGTGATAATACTTCCCTTGTTCAAGCGGTATAAGATAATTTGTTGGCATAATATTTACACTTCAAACTTTTCAAGTTGTTTTTACGTAAAACCTTCCAAGTTAGACTTTCCAAGTCTTGAAGACTTGGAAAGTTTTGAATACGTGGAAAGTTTTGGCTACTTCTATTCTTCCAAATTATACTTCTTCAGTTTATCGCGGAAGGTTGATGTGCTGAGATTCAAAATTTTTGCAGCGTGTGTTCTGTTGCCGCCGGATTTTAGAAGCGCTTGTTTAACGAGATTCATTTCGAGGCAATTCACCACTTCCTCAAAAGTCATTTTTTCCTCTACCAAACAACGGTTGCATGCTTTTAGTATTGAATCGAGAGAGCCGGACGAATGAATTTCGGAAGGAAGATTTTTGGGTGTGATGGATCCGTTTGCGAATATTGCCATCCTCTGCACGACATTCCGCAGCTCACGAATATTCCCGGGCCAATCATACGATTGCAGGATGTGCATCGCTTCATCAATTACTTCAATAGGACTGTCCGGTATAAATCGTTTGAGAAAATGATGGACCAAAATTGGAATATCTTCACGACGTGAACGCAGCGGTGGAATATAGACGGGAACAACATTTATTCTATAGTATAGATCTGAACGGAACATGTTTTTGTCAACCAAAACTTTCAAATCTATTTTTGAAGAACAAATAACTCGAACATTTACAGGAATGGGAACCGTTCCGCCAACGCGCATCAATTCTCGAGATTCAAGAACTCGAAGAAGTTTCGATTGCAGGTGAAGTGGAAAATCATCAATATCATCCAGAAAAATACTTCCCTCTTCCGCTAATTCAAACAATCCTTTTTTCTCTGTTCCGGCTCCGGTGTATGCCCCTTTTTCATGACCGAACAATTCGCTTTCGAGCAATTCGGCAGGCAATGAGGCAAGACCAACTTTGACGAATGGAAAATTTTCACGCGGACTTTTTTTGTGAATGTATTCGGCAAACAATTCTTTGCCAACACCGGTCTCGCCGACCAACAACAGGGATGAATCCGAAAGAGCAGCTGTTTCAACATGCGCCAACAGCTCGCGCATAATTGTGCTTTGAGCAATAAGTGTTAAGGTTGAGGTGGGGTTCATTGTGCTTTTTTCTTTCGCAGAAATGTAGGCAGGCGGAATGGAAAAAGCAAATATTTGTTAGAAATGATTATTAGAAGAGACTTCTGAAAAAGTCATTGAGAAGCGACTTGTCCGCCAAGCTTTGTGGCGGAAGTGATTGAATTACTTTGCAATTTGCAGAGAGTTAAAAGGTCAAACATGTTCGCGCATTTTCTCAATCTCAACCCACTTTTGCAATTGCAATCGAAAGAAATGAAACGCGCTCCTCAAATTTTTTTCCGCTTGCTCGGATAACCCTTCCAGCATCTCCCATTCATATCCTCGTATCTGAAGTAAATATGTTTCCGGTAGTTTTCCATAGAGATCATTGCACAAAAATAACACACCCGCGGGAGACATTGTATGAGATGTAAAGGGGGATTGGGATTCCGGCTGAACTTTTGTGAATATGAAATTTTCCATCTCATTTTTTGTTGCATCCACAAATACCACAATATCAAATTCGCTCATTGTGTATGCGTCTTCCACGTTAAGCTGAAAACTACTTTCACTCGTACTATGATGTTCGTATTCAGAGGATAACCACGGCTGACACATTTCGATAAAAGCATTTCCAAGTCCGTCATCCCTTCGGCCGGGATTTCCGTACGCGTGAATTAATATCTGCGGTTTTTGTGTTGGTGAATTCATTTTATTTTTTTATCAACCAAATGTTCGCGTGCATCAAAAAGGGATATTTCTAACGGCATCTGTCCGTACGCATGAGTAGCGCAGCTTAGGCACGGATCGTACGCGCGGATAGCAACTTCGATTGCATTCATCATCGGTTCGGTGATCTCTTTTTTTCCGGTCATCATGGATTTTGCAACGTGGTTCACTGCCCGATTCATCGGTTCATTATTGTGCGTTGTTGAAACAATAAGATTTGCCATTGCGATCTGATCATTTTCGTTGATGCGATAATGATGGAACAGTGTACCGCGCGGCGCTTCAATAACACCAACACCTTCAAGTCTTTTCTCTCCTGTCCGTACAAGTTCATTCCCTTGCAGATCGGTATCGTTCAGAAGATCACGGATTACTTCTGCTGCATGCAGCAGTTCTATTAAGCGTGCGTAATGCGTGTGCATGCACATGCTGTTCGGCTTGCCGTTTGTATTTGCCTTGTACAATTCAAATTCTTTCTGTGCCAGCGGAGTCGGAATAAAATTGCACGTGTTGAGCCGTGCCAATGGTCCAACTCGATACCACCCGTTGTCTTCGCCTCTTTCTGCAATGTACGGAAACTTCATATAACTCCACGAGCGTACTTCTTCGTGAATGTAATTGAAATATTCTTGATACTCTACATCATGCAAAATAACTGAACCTTCGCTGTCAATCGCACGGATCACTCCATGATAAAAATCGAGCGCACCATCTCTGCGAACAAGACTTAAATAATTCGATGGAAATACGGAAAACGTATCGATGAATATTTTATTCTTTTTATAATATCCTTTGAAGAAATCGATCGCCGACTGCGCCCATGCGATCATCGCTTCCGGATTCATCGGTGATTCGCCTTTTGTGAATTTGTCGCGTTCTTCTTCACTTAAATTTTTATTCACTCCACCGGGAATTGCACCTGTACCGTGAATTTTTTTTCCTGCAGTCGCCTGAATCAGTTCCTGACCAAATTTCCGCATCATCACTCCCTGAACGGCAAGGTCTTTATTTGCGCGTGCAACACCGACAATGTTCCGAATTTTTGGATCAGCATCAATTCCAAAAAGAAGATCAGGTGATGCAAGATGAAAGAAATGAAGTGCGTGTGATTGAAAGATTTGCGCGTAGTGCATTAACCGCCGAACTTTCTCCGCTGTAGGAGAAAGACCGTGCCCGGTTCCTGCTCCGACTATAACATCTAATGCTTTTGCCGCTGCAAGATGATGACTGACAGGACAAATTCCGCATAGACGTTGGACAAGTACAGGCGCTTCCCAGTACGGTCTGCCTTGAACGAAACGTTCAAACCCGCGGAACTCAACAATATGCAGACGGCTTCGCACAACATTTCCTTCATCATCAAGATGGATCGTAACTTTTCCGTGTCCTTCAACTCGGGTAATAGGGTCAATCGTAATTTTTTGTGACATGATTATGCTCCGTTTTCAAGAATCTGTTATCACTCAATGTCATAGTCCCAACAAAAAAAAGTTTGTGGTTTAGTAAGATGACATTTGCTACTATCGTTGAAACTGTGTCAAAGGTGTATCGCCGACCTCTCTACGAGCCGTGCGAAGCATCCTTTGGATAGGCCGGTCGGAGTTGTTAAATTGAAAATTAATGAAACTATTAAAACCGCCGAGCAGATCTCGACGTTACAAAAAATTTTTAACACAATCTCGATTCCTTCCGAGAATGGCTTTGCCAAATATCTGACTCACCGTAATTGTCATGTTTTTATGAAGTTGTGTTAGTCGTACTTCACTACTTCATACGGTAATTTCAATTCGTTTCCGGAAATGAGTGCCGCAAGTGCGTCATAGATAAGATCGGCACGCGGCGGACATCCCGGTAAATAATAATCCATCTTTACAATTTCGTGACACGTATAGACTCGATCCAAAATCATCGGAAGCTCTGGATCGTTCGGCAACACCATTTCCGCATTGTGTCCTTTCACCGATGGTCCGTTCAAATACGCTTCTTCAATACATTCTCGAATTGGAATTCCATTGCGCATTGATGGTATGCCGCCCATGATAGAACACTCGCCAAGAGAAACTAACACGCGGCAGTTTTTCCTAAATTCTTTAAGGACATAAATATTTTCGCTGTTGCAGCAGCTTCCTTCGATGATACCAATGTCGCAATACTCCGTGAATTTTTTGATGTCGTTGATCGGCGATTTATTGAACTCAACAAGATCAATCAAACTTAATATTCTCTCATCAATATCGAGAATAGACATGTGGCAGCCGAAACATCCGGCAAGTGAAGTTGTTGCAACAATTGGTTTTTTCTTTTCCATAATGAATCCTTCTATTGATGAACCCGTTCAATGTCGCTTCCGATCGGAGTTCTCTCAAATTTGCGATTATTGATCGGCGTTTGATAACCGCTTTCTTTCTTTAATAATGCACCGGTCGGGCAAATATCCACTGCGCGTTGTGCAACCTCTTCAGTCAACAGATCTTTCATGTTGTGATCGATGCTGATCTCGATCTTGTGCCCGCGTTTATGAAAAGCAAAGAAACTTCTTCCTTGTTCGTCTTTAATGGTGCGGATGCAGCGTTTACAAAGAATACAGCGATTATTGTCCTTCACGAGATGCGGATTTTTTGCATCGATTGTTCGTTTAGGAAATTGATACGGAAACCGCGGCACCATGATCTGGAATCGGTACGCAAGTGCTTGAAGATTGCAATTACCGCTCTTTTCGCAAACCGGACAGATATGATTTCCTTCAACGAACATGATTTCGAGGATCGCTTTCCGCAGATCAATTAAATCTGGTGTATTCGTTCGAACATCCATCCCTTCGGAAATTGGTGTTGTGCATGCTGCCATAAACCTTCCGTTAACGCTTACAGTACACATTCTGCACGAGCCGCGAGGTTTTACTCCCGGAATGTTGCACAACGTTGGAACGAATATCCCGCTTTCACGCGCAACATCGATGATATAGGTACCGGATTTTGCAAGAGATTCCTTACCATCAATTAAAATTTTCACCACAGTACTGGTCATCGTTGGTCTCCTTAGTTTGAGTGAATGTTCGGTACTCGCCCGACAGCATCGCACGATTCCTTCACCGCCGCCAGCATATCAAAATTGCTGTCGTAATCTTTCCCGTGCTGTATCTTTTTGTCATACAACGGACGAAAGTTTTTTATGCTCGAAACGATTGGATTTGCAGCAGTCAATCCAAGTCCGCAGCGGCTTGCCTTTAATACTTTTGCCCACTCGATCATATCCTCAATATCTTTTTGAACACCGCGTGCGTTGAGAATCTTCTCCAGCTTTTGCCGCAGCATCACCGGAATATTTCTGCATGTTGTACACGACCCGCACGATTCATCAATAAAAAAATTCGTAAAGTTCAACACCACATCTTTGATAATATCCCGCTGCTTGTTAAAAATGATGATCGAACCTCCCGTTGAAAGATCGGTATAACTCAATGTCCGGTTGAATTCATTCTGCCCTATAAGCGTTCCGGAAGGACCGCCAACCTGCACCGCCTGCACATCGCTTGCACCAACCATTTCAAGAACATCGGAGACCGAGAAGCCCCATTCAATTTCATACACACCGGGATATTTACAATCGCCGGAGATACTGATTACTTTTGTTCCGCTCGATTCTTTTGTTCCCATCGAACGGTACCACGGCGCTCCGTGATTAACAATCTTTACAATGGAACAAAGCGTTTCAACATTGTTTACAATAGTTGGTTTTTCAAGGTATCCACTCTCCACCGGAAACGGAGGACGATCCCGCGGCTCTCCACGTTTTCCTTCTGCGGATTCGATCAACGCCGATTCTTCTCCGCATACATACGCTCCGGCACCAAATTGAATTCGAATATCGAAATCAAATCCTTCTTTGCCGCAGATATTTTTGCCGAGATAGTTCTTCTTTCTTCCACCTTCGATAATTTTTTCGAGATATTCCTGCAAATATTTGTATTCGTGCCGCACATACAAGATTCCTTTTTTCGCACCAACTGCATATCCTGCAATCGCCATCCCTTCCATTAACATCTTCGGATATTCGGTAAGGATAACACGATCTTTAAATGTTCCCGGTTCTCCTTCATCCGCATTACAGAAAATATATTTTTCATCACTTGGTGCATTGCGACAAATTTCCCATTTCATTCCGGTGGGAAACCCGGCACCGCCCCGTCCGCGAATATTGGAAAGTTTTACTTCGGCAATCACTTCTTCAGGTTTTATTTTCACAATTTTTTTCAAAGCTTCGCCCGGTTTGTATCCGTCGGCAAGGATTGGACCTTTTTTTCTGATACTATTATGAACCATCGAATGAATCTCCGGCAGAGCATTGGCTCCATCACCTAATCCTTCAACCATGATCTCTTCAATATTTTTTCCACCTTTCAGATCGCGAATGATCTCCTTCACTCTAAACGGCGTAAGCATGGTAAAGACTTTTCCATTAATCAATGCCGCCGGTTCCTGATCGCTCATGCCTATACATGAGGTTGAGAACAGACCGATCAATCCATCCGCAGAAACTTCGCCGAACTTACAGCCCGCTTCACGTTCAAACGTGCGGGCAACATCATCCCGTCCCATCATATTGGCAATAACACTATTGTTTAAATAGACGGTATATTTTCCGGTTGGTTTTGTGGAAAAGAAATGATAGAACGACAGTGTCTGTTCAATATCAACGCTGGAAATATTTAACTGACGGGAAATTTCTGCAACAATAAGCGGCGGGATATATCCGAATTCTGATTGTGTGTCTATCAGAATATCCATTAACCGTGTAGGATTATGATCGTACTTTTTAATAATACCACAGAGGGTATTGACCATAGTATCTTGGAAGACTATCTCACCGATCTCAAGTTCATCGGTGCTATCGGGGAAAGCGTTTTTCATAGCACGTATCCTTCCTGTTTCAAGAAATGATAACGCACGCTTGAAGTATTATGTATGCGCGTGATGAAAATACATAAACAAAAAATATGCCACTAAAAAATGATGTTTAGATTGAAATTTCAATGGAGAGTGTTCACATCTTTAGCAGGGATGCAAAAAATATTTTTAATTTTTGCAGAAAAGGAAAAGGAGAGAATATGATATGTTCAATTTTTCAACGTTGAATTATTGTGCATGCGGTGTAATAGCATTCCGGACTGTGTGAAAACTGTATGCGAAGCATCCTTCGGATCTCCGAACTCTCTACGAGCCGTGCGAAGCATCCTTTGGATAGGCAGTTCGGCGTTTACAATTGTGAATTTGTAAAGAATCACAATGTTGCCGAGCATATCTTGGCATTACAAAATACTTTTCACACAGTCTCATTCCACTTAACACCGCCGCTCAATGCACTTACCGTTTAATGGAGTCGAGAAGAATTCCATCGCTATCTAACAATAGAACGTCCAACGGCATTTCTCCCATTGCATGAGTTGAACAGCTTAAGCACGGATCGAAACATCGGATGCCGGCTTCGATTCTGTTCAATATCGGTTCTGTAATTTTTTTGCCGTCAATAAACCGCATCGCAATTTGTTTGATGGTACGATTCATTGCCATATTATTTTGTGCAGTTGCAATCAGCATATTTACTTTTTGTATTACGCCGTTTTCATCTACCGTGTAATGATGAAACAACGTTCCGCGCGGCGCTTCTGCAAATCCAACGCCTTCCAATCGATTGATCTCTGCTTTCGAACGTACATGTGTTCCAAGAATTGTCGGATCGTGAAGTAACTCTTCAATTTTTTCCACCGCAAATACTGTTTCAATCATTCGCGCATAATGGTAGTAGAATGAATTGTTCACTGATTCCATTTTCGGTGCCAAGAGTTTGAAGATTCGACGTTCTTTTTCCGCAAGAGGCGTTTCAATAGAATCACAAATGTTCAATCGCGCCAATGGACCAACGCGGTAAATTCCCTTTGGATAGCCAAGTGGTTTGTAATACGGAAATTTTAGATACGACCACGATTCGCTTGCTTCGCCAAAATGTTTATAATAGTCCCGCGGATCAATGTTATCGGCAATGATGTTTCCCGCGCTATCCATAATCCGCAGCGTGCCGCCGTAATATTCCAATTCGCCTTTCGGACCGACAAGACCGACATAGAGCGAATGGAAATTTCCGAAACTCGGAATTTCCGCATGAAATTTTTCGTGAGTTTTTTTAATAACATCAACCGCAAGCAGTGCGGTCTCTTTCACTTCCGGATACCATTCGAGAAGTTTATCACGTTCTTCTTTTGTGAATGGTTCACGAACTCCGCCGGCAACTGCCCACGGTGTGTGAATTCTTCGTCCACCCAGAAATTCTATGATCTGTTGACCGAACTTGCGAAGACGAATTCCTCGCCGGGCAAAATCTTTATGCGAAGCATCCTTCGGATCGTGCTGCATCAATCCGAAAATATTTCGCACCGCAGGATCAGCTTCAAATCCCAATAAAAAGTCGGGAGATGATAAATGAAAAAAACTGAGCGCATGGGATTGAACCCATTGCCCAAGCGTTAACATTCTGCGGAGTTTCTCGGCTGTTTCAGGAATTCCGATTGCAAGAATATCATCTCCGGCTTTTGCCGAAGTAACAAGATGGCTTCCGGGACAGATTCCGCAAATACGCGATGTCAATCCCGGCATTTCCCATAATAATCTTCCTTCGCAAAATTTTTCAAATCCACGAAATTCGTTCACATGAAATCGGGCATCATCCACTTCCCCTTTTGAGTTGAGATGGATAGTGATCTTTGCGTGACCTTCAATTCGTGTTACCGGTGATATTGTAATAATGTTAGACATGTTTTTGTTTTCTAAATATTAACACATTTATAAATTGTTTCATTTGTTCATTCAGTCATTGTACCATTGCATTAATTCAATGGCTCAATGATTTAATCATTCAATTCTCAGGTTATCCATACCGCAAAAATTGTGTGTTAAATACGGGAATGCGTCCTTGCAGCAATTCGTTCATCGCAAACCAGATTTCATCCGGCGTTGGCGGACAGCCATGCAAAAATGCATCAACACGAATAACATGATGCAGCGGAAGTGCCTGCTCCAGCAATTTCGCAATCAATGTATGATCGTTCGGAACCGAATTACAAATGTCCGCAAGCTCCACATACGAGCGGTTGATTAATTCTTCGTTTGTAAACCGATTTCGCATTGCCGTAACATTGCCGGTGGTCGCACAATCCCCGAAGGAGATGACATATTTTGAATTTTTTCTTACGCGATGAGCCATTTCCTCGTTCTCGTCGTTCGACACCGCACCTTCAACCAATGTTACATCTACATTGTCGGGAAATGTTTTGATATCGGCGATCGGCGAAAAAACAAGATCGATCTTGTCCGCCAGCTCTATCAATCGCTCATCAAGATCAAGAAATGACATGTGGCAGCCCGAACATCCGCCAAGCCATACTGTTGCTACTCTTGGTTTATTAATTGCTGTTTGATTCATAGTATTATTTTTTAAGTTTAACGAATTATTGATTGTAATAATTTTGTAAATATTCAACATTCATAATCTTATGCCGCTAAATCACAAAAACACGAAATTCTACTAATTGTATAAAACAAATCGTTTCATGCCTTATCCGATATTAACAATATTACGATTGAAATATCAATCTGGCACAAATATTTTTATTTTTTTACTAATCCACGCCATAAATAAATTTTATACTTTTTTCAGTAAACCCTGACTTAAGGTTTTATGAAACGCAACTTGTCGGGACTGCAACAACACTCTTTTTCCCGATAATTTTCAATTCTTCATGATGCGGTTCAAATTTCTTTTTGTGTGTTTTTGTGCTTTCGTGATTTTTGTGGCGTATGTTGAACTACTATTTTAATATTACTGAGCAGTTACTAATTTTGTAATCTTGTAATCTTGATATTTTGTATTCTTGCAATCCTGTTTATTCATTAGAAACATAAATCCATTCTTTGTTCTGGCGCGCCCTGATAATATATTTAAGGAAACCTTTTTTCTTTTCCATTTCAGAAACTGTTGCCCCTTTTTCAAACAACGCTCCGGTCGGGCAAACCATAACACATTTTCCGCAGCCGGTGCATGTTTCAGCTTTTCCCCAATCGTCATCTAATCCGGTAACTATTTCGCAATTAATTCCGCGACCTGCAACATCCCAAACGTGCGCACCTTCTACCTCATCGCACACACGCACACAGCGCGTACAGAGAACGCAGCGATTGTGGTCCATAACATATTCTTTATGAGTCGCATCCAACGTTTTTTTCGGGAAGAGATATGGATACCGAACACGCACCAATCCGACTTGATACGCAAGATCCTGTAGCTCGCAATGATTGTTTGCAACGCAAACTGCGCAGACATGATTTCCTTCCGAAGCGAGAAGCGCAATAATCATTCTTCGATATTTATTCAGCTTCTCGTTCGATGTTTGAACAACCATTCCCTCTTCAACTTTTGTTGTGCAGGATGGAAGCAGTTTTGGAATTCCTTCGATCTGCACAACGCACAATCTGCATGCGCCTACCGTTGATAATCCCTCAAGATGGCAAAGAGTGGGAATTGGAATTTTATGCTGACGCGCAACGGAGAGAATCGATTCACCTTCCTGCGCGCTGAATTGTTGACCATCGATTGTTAATGTTTTAACTGCCATAAGAATTGTCTCTTGTATTTTTTACTTTATTTAAAATCGTTGTCTCTTAAATCAATGTCATTCCCGCGATTTATCCGCCGTGCTTTATCTTTTGGCGGAAAGCGGGAATCCAGAAAAAGGATTTTATTTCGTTCCAAAGCTCTCCTACTGTGTGAAAACTTTTTTTCAACTTCAACATCCCCGAAATCTTTGAGATTTCGGGGATGTTTTTTATCTCAAGATTTATATTTTTCAAAATCAGCAACTGCACTATCACTGGCAATAAATGTTTCCACCGGCTGAAGCAATTCTTCATATTCGTTTTTAAAAAATCGCAGCGTTGAAAGAACAGGATTCGGTGCCGATTGTCCAAGTCCGCACAGACTTGTTTCTTTCACCATCATACACAATTCTTCCAGCAGCACCATATCATCTTGTGTTGCTTTCTTTTTTGAAATCTTATCAAGCAATCCGTAAATGTGTCTTGTACCAACTCTGCATGGAATGCATTTTCCGCACGATTCATCCATGCAGAACTGCATAAAAAATTTCGCCACTTCCACCATTTTTGAAGTTGAATCCATCACGATCAATCCGCCGCTTCCCATAATGGAACCGACTTTCGCCAGCGATTCATAATCCACCGGAAGATCGAGATGTTCTGTCGGAATACATCCGCCGGAAGGTCCGCCGGTTTGCGCTGCTTTAAATTCTGTTCCATCGGGAGTTCCGCCGCCGATATCGAAAATAATTTTGCGAAGCGGAATTCCCATCGGCACTTCAATTAATCCGGTGTTCTTGATATTTCCTGCAAGAGCAAAAACTTTTGTTCCTTTACTTTTTTCCGTTCCGATATTCGAGAACCATTCACTTCCGTTTCGAATGATTGGGGCAATATTCGCAAATGTTTCCACGTTATTAATCAGCGTCGGCATTCCCCACAGACCTTTTTCGGAAGGATATGGCGGACGCGGTTTTGGATTTCCGCGTTTCCCTTCGATTGACTGGAGCAGTGCCGTCTCTTCTCCGCACACAAATGCGCCCGCACCGATACGAATATCAATTCTAAAATTGAATTGCGATTCAAGGATTCTGTTGCCGAGCAATCCCATCTTCTCCGCTTGTTTGATCGCAAGTTTCAATCGCTCAATCGCCAGAGGATATTCGGCGCGGCAATAAATATATCCTTGTGTTGCACCGATCGCGTGACCGGCAATTGCCATTCCTTCCAGCACTCTGTGCGGATCTCCTTCCAACACACTGCGATCCATAAATGCACCGGGGTCACCTTCATCCGCATTGCAGACGATATATTTTTGCTCGCCTTGCGCTTTGCGGACAATTCCCCATTTCAATCCTGTGGAATATCCTGCGCCGCCGCGTCCGCGCAATCCGCTTTTACGGATTTCTTCGATCACATCGGCGGGGAGCATTTCGGTAACCGCTTTTGCAAGCGCTTCATATCCGCGCGCAGCAATGTATTCATCAATACTTTCAGAATTGATCACTCCGCAATTTTCTAAAACAATTTTCGTCTGCGAAGCGAAGAACGGCGTTGATGTATCGCAAATATGCTTCTCAACTTTTTTGTTGTTTAGAATGTGCGACACAACGATCTGTTCCGCAGCAAGAACATCAACATTTTGATAGAGTGTATCATCACGCTGCATTTTCACCAGCGGACCTTCACCGCATAAACCAAGACATCCGGTTCCGATCACTTCACAATCTTTTTCAAGTGCATGTTCTTTGATCTTCGTTCTTAATGCTTTGCTCACAGTATCACTGCCGCAGGAGACACATCCCGCCGCAGAGCAATATAAAATGCGATGCTTCTTTTCTGATTGTCGTTGCTGCTCTTTATCAGATAATTCTTGTAGATCTTCCAATGTCATACTAATACCTCGCGCGGAGTATTCTTTAATTGTTCAACACGTTTAATTGATTCGTCGGGATTCAGTTTTCCGACAACAGCATCATCCAACACTGCCACCGGTGCAAGACCGCAGGAACCGACGCAACGCGCAGTGATGAATGAAATTTTATTGTCCTTCGTTGTTTGTCCGAACTTGCATTGATGATGTTCTTCCAATGCTGCTTGAATACGTTCTGCACCTTTCACATAACACGCCGTTCCCATGCACAATACAAATGTGTGTTCGCCGTTCGGTTTTAAGTTAAAGAAATGATAGAACGTTGCGACACCATACACTCTGCTGAGCGGAAGTTTTAATGCATGGGCAACATAAATAAGAAGATCGTTTTCGAGATAACCGAAAATTCCCTGTGCAACGTGGAGAATCTCTATCAACGAATCACCGCGACCTTGATGTTTAGTGATCGCCCGATCTAATAATTTGAAACGATTGTCACCGCTGGGATGTTGTTGTTTTTCACCTTGAGCCATAGTCGTATGGTAGTGGATGTGGAAGAAATTATTCGGACAACGTGTAATACTGTGTTACCGTTATCACGATAGAACACTGCAAATATTGTGCTATAATTATTCTATGGTTTATTGGAAGTTTTAAGAACTCGGAAAGAGAATCTTTTCTGATGTTGCGAAAGGAGAAACATTTTTTGCAAAATAAGAAATATCAAAACTAAAATATCAACGTTGTATTTTTTTACAATGGAACTGACATTAATGACGTTCCAGGGGCAATGCTGTCAACTTAAGGTTTTGGACTAAAGTCCAAATGGATTGCAATTGGTGTTCCCCGACCTACCTGCCCGCCATAATATTCCCGCCTGCCAACTGAAAAAATATGATGGCGGGCAGGTTTAGGTTGGCAGGTCGAAGACTCTTCGAGCGGAAGGGTCGGGGTTACTCAGTTTTTTCGTAACTCCTAAGTAACTCACATTGTGAGTTGCTCTTTTTGAGAAGGATGACAGAATGCAGGAACGATGTCTGACACCTGCATTATTTTTATGGGAAGGTGTCTGACATCTCCGAAGGAGTCCTTCGGACTTGCGTTGGACTGCGCAAAACGTCGGACATTGAAAAACATGTCAGACGTTGTCCACCCCCTAAGTAACTCGTTTTTTCTAACAATAACCCCGAACTTCAATTCGGGGTTTTGAATGCACAAGACTTTTTATGGGCTTTAGCCCAAAAAGATTTCTTAAGTTGACAGCATTGCGGATGAGAGCGGTGTTGTTGTTGGTATTGATGGTATTGATTAAATCAGAATTGGAAAGTATATCAATAGAGATATAAAGGTAAATCTTATGACTGAACAAATTATCACTCAAATAAATAAAATGCCTGAAAGTGTTAAAGCGGAACTACTCGTTTATGCTGAATTTCTCCTGTCGAAATACAACAAGAGTAAAGAAAAACACCCTGTGTTCGGAAGTGCTAAAAATAAATATTCACTTTCACCGGATTTTAACGAGCCCTTAAAAGACTTTGAAGAATATCAATAATGAATATTTTACTCGATACTCAAAGTTTTTTATGGTTTGTTTCAGGAAATAATTCTTTAAGCAGTATTGCACGAAAAGCAATTGAGAACGATAGTACTATAAATTATATCAGCATTGCAAGTATTTGGGAAATCTCAATAAAATTTGCGCTTGGGAAATTACAAATCAAAGGAACATTTGAGTCTGTTATTGACGATATCAACGAAAATAGCATTATTCTCCTACCAGTAAATTTCCTTCACACTCTCGAACAAACAAAACTTCCAATGCACCACCGCGATCCGTTTGACAGTATTATTGCATCTCAAGTTCTAGTCGAAAAAATGAATTTAATCAGCAACGATGTAATCTTTGATAAATATTTGGCATCAAGCGATCTGAAAAGAATTTGGTAATTTATGGGAATCATAATTACTGTGTTACCAAAGAGACTTTGGTAACGAGATGATTTTTTTCTAATACTCAAACTCTCAGGGTGTGTGAAAATTCATGAAATTGCCATCGCAACCCATGCATGCTATTTAGAAAAATAACGTTACTGCAAACAATGTGCGAACATTTGCAACGCTTTCCGTTTGAGTGATTTTACCTTTCCGGTCGATGCTGAGTTCGCCGTTCTTTCGGGTTGCATATTCTGCCATCGTATATTCAACTTCGCCGGACAATTGCAAGTTACCTGCAATAAAAACAACGCGCGGGGCAATTCGTACTACCGAATTAATATCAAAGCCACGGGAGGTGTTTTTGAGTGCATCAACAATATTTGAATTCTTAGTAAAACCAAGTTCTTTTGAGAGTCCCATGTTTTTGGTGTATCCAGTAAATATTCCGTATTGCACGTTGCCGCCGTTCGTAACAATTTCAAACCATGTTGACATAATATTCGTCGGAAGATATTTAACTGAGCCGGTCGAAGCGTTGCTGGTAGTATCAATAGCATAACCGCCAAGCATCACCAGATCGAAATTATTTTGACCATATAAAGCGTACACCTTTGCAGTAATTGAGCTCAATACTAATTTTCCAAAACCCATAAGAGTAATACCTTCTACGGTTTCATCAACTTTGTATGCCGATGCCGCCGGTGGAATTCCGACGGTGTTGGAAAGTCGTGGACGCAGCACCATATATTCTCCGCCAACACCAAATGTATATTCAGTTTTTGCGGAATCATCCTTTTGTCCCCAATGAATTTGCAAATGGATTTCCGGGATTGCTGAATTTCGCAACGGTTGTGTATTTCCTCCGGGACTTTGAAAATCACGCTGCGTAGCTAGAGCTGCAATAACACTAACGTCGTCCATTTTGTGCGTCGCCCGGATTTGCGGATTTCGCGCAAATGCCTGAAACGGAGATCCGGTATTAAATGAGATGACGCCGGGAAAACTGCTGTGCACGAACAACGGTGTCCAGAATTGACCGAACAATAATTCTGTTGTTTCCCAATTTAATTTTGTAAAAGCATGCCGCAGACGAAAGCCATTAACATCTTGAAATAATGTGTTCTCGTTCCCAAAAAAATCTGCTTCCATTACCCCGGTAACTTTTGCGCCGAATACATCGGGGGCAGATATTTTACCGGTAAGGCGCGATTGAATTGAAAGGAAATTTAAACTTGACTGCGCGTTAATGTCTTTCTGAAATGGATCGTTAATGACCGGTGCTGGATATAATAGAAAATGATCTTCGCGGATATCCACATTTTGTCTGCTATCCCAAAAAAAATCGTTTTTGACAAAACCGGAAAATATAATACCAAAATCTTTTTTTTCTTGAGCAGATATAAAAAGAGGTACTATACATAGAAGTAGAAATTGGTGCGTTCGTAGTTTCATAATAAATTGTCGCTGTTGTGTTCTAAAATTCCATTCCCGAAATCTTCCTCCACGTCGGACGGGTTACGATATCGGGAATGGAGAGTGCAATGGTAATAGTGCTATGATTGTTCGGGCTGTACTCTGTATTTTTTGGTAAACAGAGAAACCACTATCAACGTAATAAATCCCAGCGGAATGGAAATGATACCCGGATTTTGCAGCGGTATCAGTGCCTCCTCCGGCTTCAGTCCGTACACTTCGTACATTGTTGGCGATACGAGTATAATCGCCAATGAGGAAACCATGCCGACAATTATCGCCCACGCTATTCCTTTCGACGAAGTTTTTTTCCAAAACAGAAGCATAAGAATTGCCGGAAGGTTTGCCGACGCAGCAATAGCAAAAGCCAATCCAACCAAAAAACTTACATTTTGATTTTGAAAAATTATACCCAGCACTATTGCAATAAGCCCCACTACAACCGCTGCTATGCGCCCTGCATTTACTTTTTCATGCTCGGTCATTTTTATGCCAAGATAGTTGTCCATCAAATCATGGGCAACCGCGCCGGATGAGGCAACAATAAGTCCGCTCACAGTTCCAAGAATTGTGGCAAACGCAATTGCTGAGACAATTGAAAATAGTACTATTCCAAATGTTTTAGCAAGAAGAGGAGCAGACATGTTCGAACTTTCAACATCAAGTCCGCCATTAATCATTGCTCCGGTTCCGATATAGAATGTCATGATATAGAAAAATCCGATAGCCGCAATTGCAACAATGGTTGATAACCGGGCTGCTTTTTGGCTTGCAACGGTATAATACCGGATTAAAATATGCGGTAATGCCGAGGTTCCTAAAAATAGAGCAAGCATTAAAGAGATAAAATCGAGTCGTGACCAGAATGGATTATTTTTATCGGATTTATAGTACAGTCCCGGCTTCATAATATCTTTGCCCGAAGTGATACTTTGATAATACACGGTAACTTTATTTTCACCGTCGGAAAATGTTGCTTTTAAGAATCGGGTGATTTCACTTTCTTCAAGCGTGCTGATATATTCAAACGGTCCCAATGGTCCTGTTTTATCAACCTCTTTACCCTTATGGATCACTTTATTCGCATGTCCAACCTGAAAAAATTTTCCCGCTTCTTTTGGTTCTCCGTTATACAGTTTTGAACCATCCGGTAAAACAATAACAGAAAGAGCTTCTTCAAGAATCGTCAACTCTCCTGCAGTATGTAATTTCCACCACGAGGAAACACCCTCTTTTTCTAACTGAACAAAACTAAGTCCTTTTTCGTTTTGCTGGCTTTTAATTGTATATGCAGAATCACCTATTGCTGTAACCCGACCATTGGTAACTGTTGCCGGTACTGTCAGAAATTTATGATAGTTTTCATTCGGTGTTGTATTGATACCATTGCGTAATACATACACGGTAATCATAATCGAAAAAATAATAAGCAGCCCGCCTTTAATAAACTGCACATACGTTGTTGATGTCATTCCCGCCGTTGCAACAATAAAAATAACTATCGAGCCAACGATAACAACTCCAACCCAATGTGGAAATCCAAGAAGCGGAGTGATCAGTGCGCCCGCTCCGACCATTTGCGGAATAAGATAAAAGAGCGATACAACAAGAGTGCTAATTGCCGCTGTTAATTTAATTTCTTTTGAATTGAACTTTGAATCGAGAGCATCGGCAAACGTATATTTACCCATTCTTTTCAACGGCTCTGCAACGATAAATAATGCTACGACCCATCCGGCAAGAAATCCGATGGAATACAAAAATCCATCGTACCCGTAAAATGCTATCATCCCGCAAATTCCTAAAAAGGAAGCGGCAGATAAATAATCTCCGGCAAAAGCAATTCCGTTCACAAACCAGTGGATGTTGCCGCCGGCGGCAAAATATCCGCTGGCAGATTGTGTCCGCCGTGCAAAAAATGAAGAAAGACCTAACACCGTTAAAACAAAAATGACAAAAATAATTATTGAATAGGTAGAGACACTGTAAATCATGATCGTATCTCTCCGTTCATTTGTTGTTCAAATTTTGTGCAGAAATGATTGTACACAATCCCCATAATTATAGCCAACACAATAAGTCCCATACCATACACAAATGCAAGATTCAAATTCCCGATGGTTCTTGCCCCCATAAATTCCGGATAAATGGTACCGATAAATACAAACCCGGAATAAATTGCGGAATATACAATAAATAAAATTACACCGAGTTTGGTTTTCTTGGGAATGGAATCGTCTTTTCCGAGTTCAACTGCTGGACCATGATGCATGGTTTCCTCCGTTTTCTTTTTTTAATTTGAATTTTCGACTGTTATATTTATTTACCGTGAGCCATAGTCGTATAGTAGTGGATGTGGAAGGATATTATTCAATCGACACAGAACTATTTTTCAATGTTTTCACGACGAATTTCAATGCAAATACTGTGCTAAATATTTTTCACCTTTAGACTAATATTTCGACAGAACAAAAATGTCTGGTTTCCGATTATGGGAATAAAATCCACTTGTTTTGCAAAACGGGAAATAACATAGACGAAATATTCAACATTGGGTTTCTGAGTAACCGAATTGTTATTACAGGAGATCACTAAAAAATGAAAAGAAGATGGATCCCACCTTTAAGGTGGACTCCATCTTAATCTTAAACTCAAACAAACACAAACGGCAGATAGTAAATTATATCTGTCGTTTGCTGAAGGTGTGTTATTTCTTTTCCATCATTTTAGTCACAGTTGTTTCCCCGACTTGCAGGCGGTATTCAATCTGTCCTGCGGGAAAATTTTTCGTATCGAATGCAACAATGTGAAGTCCGGGATTCTTCATCCCTTTCACAATTGTCGTTTCCTGCAGAGTGATGGAATGTTTCAATGTTATCGAAACAGCATTGCGCTTCGGAATTTCAAACGCAATATACGTTGTTGATACAACCGGATTAGGGAAATTTTGAATCAGTGTTATGGAGCTGTTCGGTTTTGCATAACGTGAGAAGATTGTGTGAATTTCCGATGGACGTTCTGTTGCACCGCTTTCATTTCCAGCACGATCAACCGCAGTAACAGTATAAAAATATTCTCCTCCATTCGATGTCTCATCACGAAATGAACATAGAAGTGCAGGAAGAATTGCTACAATGTTCTCCGGTTTACTGAGATTAATATTTTTTTCAGACGAACGATACACAACATATCGAAATGGTTTTTCATTATCCGCAGAAATTTCCGGTTCACTCCATTTGATCAACACGCCGGATTTATCATTGGCATCAACAGAAATATTTTTCGGAACATTCGGCGGAATGAAATCTTTCCATATCATTGGCGGAACCAATGCCGGATATTGATAGGCGTTTCCAATATGATCAATTAATAATGCTGCATGCTCATATCGAAAAAATGCCTGACCATCCGCCAACGTGTTTCGTGTTATTTCAATCTGCTGCCGAATTTCATTTTGAATATTGTCCCGATACGCGCCGATCCCGATGTATACGTGCCGCCCATAATTTTCTCTTACCCAATCAGTACACAACGCTTCAAAGTCCGGATCGTTCGGATTTTTCTGTTCGCCAATCGTCCAATACAATTGTGGCGCTACATAATCAAATATTCCATCACGCAGCCACTTGCGCGAATCTTGAAAGACGCCCGCATATCCGTTGAACGATGACTGAGCACCGTTGATGGGTTGATAAATTCCGATTGGTGCGGCTCCAACTTTGATCCACGGTTTTTTCTTTTGAATAAATTCATAGCACGTCCGAACGAATGAAGTGATGTTATTCCGGCGCCACTCTGCACGATCCATTCCATCACTCCACTTGCTGAACGAACTCCAATCATCAAATTTTTCCGTTGGATATCGAATATAATCAAAATGAATTCCATCGATGTCGTAGATGGTCACTATTTCTTTCACCAGATTTTCCGTGTACTCACGCACTTCCGGATTTCCCATATCGACCCACCATTCATTTTCAAATTGTTTCACCCAATCACGATGCGCGCGAGTGATATGCTGTTGATGCTGCGGAAGAACATCCGCTCCCCACACCTTTGCAACATTGAACCATGCATGCAGTTCCAATCCTCGTTTGCGCGATTCTTCAATAGCAAACGCAAGCGGATCCCAGCCGGGATCTTTTCCTAAAACGCCGCTTAGCTGTGCAGCCCATGGTTCTAATGAAGAGTTATATAACGTATTCCCGCGAGGACGAACTTGAAAGAATACAGTATTAAAATTATGTTTTTTCAGATTATCAAAAATCTCAATAAGCGAACGCTGTTGTTCTGCAACGTTGGTAGATTTAGGCCAGTCGCCACTTGCAGATGATATCCACACTGCGCGCGTTTCAAATTTTGGTGATTGGGAGTACGCAAGTGAAGGAAGAAATAAAAAGAGAATAATAAAAAATATGTTGCGTTGAGCGATGTTGAAGCGTGACATTTATAAAACACCTTTATTATTAGAACAACGCAAAGTATAAATTACAGTGCCTGGTTAGGCGGCCTGTTTTAAATGTTTTTGTTTTAGAGAGTGCGGGGACATTTTTTGTTTTTTGCTTTTGATCTTGCGTTGGCGCCAAAGGCGTCCTTTGGGGACAAGAAGCACACTGTTTTGCAAACTTTGG
>JANONI010000143.1:0-3627 GCA_031420755.1 Bacteroidota bacterium
ATTCATCCTTCAGAAATTCTTGCGTTAACATTTACCAACAAAGCCGCAAAAGAGATGAAGGAACGGATCGAAAAACTTATTGGAACGAAAGCGCATTCCGTGTGGGCAGGAACGTTCCATTCGATCTTTGCACGCATCCTTCGTCATGAATGTGAACCGCTCGGTTACACCCGCTCGTTCACAATTTATGATACGGACGATTCTATCGGACTTATCAAAAATATTATGTCGGGAAAGAATATTCCGCAGCAGCAGGTGAATCCACGCGCTGTTCTTTCGCGCATCAGCGGAGCGAAGAATCAATTGATCTCACCGTCGGAATACGAACAACTTGCAAAAGAATTCTTCGAGCAAAAAGTCTCTGAAATTTATACCGAGTATGTGAAGAAACTCCACAAAAATAATGCGATGGATTTTGACGATCTTCTCTTGAAACCGATTGAGCTCTTCAAAAAACATGAGCGCATTCTGGAAAAATATCAATACCGATTCAAATATCTTTTGGTTGATGAATATCAGGATACGAACCGCGCACAATATGTGCTGATTAATATGATTGCGCAGAAATTCAAGAATATTTGCGTTGTTGGCGATGATGCGCAGAGTATTTATGCTTTTCGCGGTGCCGACATAAAAAATATTTTAGATTTTGAACGGGATTATCCGAACGTGAAAGTATTCCGTCTTGAACAGAATTACCGATCTACAAAAACAATTCTTTCAGCGGCTGATTCTGTTATCAAGAATAATCGAAATCAGATCAAAAAAACATTATGGACTGATAATCCAAAAGGAGAGAAAATATCGGTTATCGAAGCGGAAGATGATAAAGCGGAAGGTGTTCAGATTGCACATCGCATTCAAGACCACATTACAAAAGAGAAACTTGATCTGAAAAATTTTGCGGTTCTGTATCGTACCAATGCACAATCGCGCTCCGTTGAAGATGCGATGCGCCGCGCAGGGATTCCGTACGTTATCATTGGCGGTGTTGCATTCTATCAACGAAAAGAGATCAAAGATGTGTTGGCGTATCTTCGGCTTGTAGTTAATCCGAAAGATGAGGGAAGCCTGCTTCGAGTAATCAATTATCCTCCACGCGGCATTGGCGATACGACCATTGACAAATTGATTGAACATTCCACAACCACAAATTCTTCATTGCTTGATATTGTTATGAATCCCGGTGGAGTGTTATCGTTATCGGATCGCGCAAAAAACTCTGTTCAGCAATTTGGAAAACTTATTATTAAATACGCAGAACTGAAATCTCAAATTTCTGCAAGTGAAGTAGCTCGTGCGTTGGTTGATGAACTCGGGATTCTGCGAATGTACAAAGATGAAGGAACTCCTGAATCGCTCGGACGGTGGGAGAACGTGCAGGAATTGTTATCGGCAGTTTCAGAGTTCGTTGATGCGAATAAAGAACATCCTGCGTTAGAAAATTTTCTTGAAGAAGTTGCCCTTGTTGCCGCTACCGATTCGATTGCCGACGAAAAAAATTCTGTTACACTGATGACACTCCACGCTGCGAAGGGATTGGAATTTCCCGTTGTGTTCATATCGGGAATGGAAGAAGGATTGTTTCCATTGTATCAAGGCGCGCCCGATCCTTCGGAGTTAGAGGAAGAACGAAGATTGTGTTACGTTGGCATTACTCGCGCAATGAAAAAATTATATATCACCTACACTCGAATGCGTTATCGGTTTGGCGACGTTACCTATCCTGTCGTTTCCCGTTTCATTTCTGAGATTGATGATTCATTGCTCGAAAAAGAAACGGTTCGCCGTCCGGCATATTCGGCAAATGTTGTTTCGTCTCTTGCAGGTTCTCGCGAACGCTATCTTCATTCTATTCAACCAAAAAAAAGTAAATCACCTGAAAAATTTACTCCCGACGATGAAGTTGATTATGACAGCGAAACACAAGTCGCAACGGACTCCTTCGGAGAAGAGATACGATTGAAGGTTGGTGTGTATGTGGAGCATGAAGTGTTCGGGCGCGGAAAAGTAACTCAGCTTAGCGGACGAGGTGAATCGGCGAAAGCCGTGGTAAATTTTCATAGTGCCGGTCCTAAAAATTTAATGGTCAAATTCGCACGCTTGCGTGTGCTTGGTGTATAATGAACAATCATCATACTGCAAGTTCCATTGAGAATAAATTCCTTTCGATTATCGGAGTCTCTGCGTTTTGTTATCTCGTTATTCGATTCTCCGCGATTTCGATTATTTCAAAATTTTTATCTTTCGAACATTCATTTTTCTTTTTGCAATTCGAACAGCATTTCTGGCAGTATCTTTTTTCATTCATTGCAGTTGTCGTTCTTTCGCGCGGACATTTGTGGAGCTACGGAATCAATTCGCAGAATCTCAAAACTTCAATGGTATGGCTCGTGTGGTTATATGGAGCGATCATCGTTGCAACATTGATCTTTGGAGAAGAAATTCTTCCGTTCAGTGCGTCTAATATTCCGATAGGCACAACAGAGACGTTCATCGCCTTTCTTACGTATTGGATGTCTTCGCCGGTTGCAAATCAGATTCTGTTCTTCAGCTTCGGACAGACGATTTTGATGAAACAATGGGGTGATTCATTTTCAGTTAGAGGATTTCCCGTAGCGATTTTCTTCTCGGCAACATTGTTTGCGTTGGGTGCAACGTCGTCGCACTTCCATTTTGGAGAATATTCGATCATCCCGACGTTCTTGCTTGGCTTGTACAGCGGAATTGTCTATTGGAAAACGAACAGTCTTATCACTCCAATGCTTGGTCACGCATTCTATTTTGGATTTCCATTGTTCATTCACATTCTTAGGATAAATTTCTTTTCATGAAAGCGTACACAATAATTTTATTTTTCGTTATCGGAATTGGAATTGTATCCGCGCAACCATCGGAAGAAATTCCACTGGTGAAGATCGGCACTATCACTATCACGAAGAAAGAATTTGTTTCCCGCTACGAACTCAATCCCGGCATTAACCGCCGCAAGAACGACCCCGAAGGAAATAAAACCGAGTTTCTTCTTTCAATGATGGCGGAAAAATTACTGATCCTGAAAGCGCAGCAGGAGGGCTGGGATAACGACACGGTTCTTACCAACGCTGTGAAACAGATCGAGCGGATGTTGGTCCGCGATGAATTATATAGAACCGAAGTACAACAAAAAATTACGCTGACGAATGAGGAAATAAAAACTGCATTGCAACGCTCTGCGAATGAATTAAAAGTCTATTTTCTTTTTGCAAAGACAAAAGAAAGCGCAGATTCTCTCCATTTCCTGATACGAAAAGGAAAATCGCTGGAGAGTTTTTCGTCTAGAAAAGATTCTTACAGTGAATGGACGGGACCCGATTCTGCAATTGCTCGGTGGGGAGATGTTGATGAACGAATGGAAAATGTTATTTATACCCTTCAACCACAACAAACATCGAAACCATTCCAACTGGATGATGGATGGTATATTGTAAAAGTGATGCGAAGAACAACATACAGTGTAACCGGAGATGCTGAACGAAAAGTGCAACGCGAAAAAGTTCAAACGAAATTGAGACAACGAAAAGAACAAACAAGAATGTCGGACTATATGAATACTGTTCTTCGGTCAACAACAACGGATGTCAATTC
>JANONI010000144.1:0-3035 GCA_031420755.1 Bacteroidota bacterium
TGCATATTCCCTTGAAGTGTGGAAAGCAAAATCTTTTTCAGTTACGCGATCAAAAATGTTTTTATTTATAATTCTAACACTGTTGTTGTTTGCCAGTTGGACGGCGATAGTTATTCTTCTCTACTTCCAATAATAAAAAAAACCGCAAAAGCGGGCTTCATAAAAATCCATTCGCAATTCAATTATTGATACAGAATTGATCTCATAGATACCGAACTCATATCAAAATCGCTATTGAAGAATGTTGGAGAATCTTTTTTGTTTCGAAAACCAAGAACGTACATCAATGGCAAGAAATGATCATACGTAGGATGTGCGATCTTTGCAAGATCACCAAGTTTTTGAAAATCGAGTATCGCTTGATCATTTCCCGACTCAATCCATTGTGATATTGTTGAATCAAATTCTAACGCCCAATCGTATGGTTTATTACTGTTGAAATTTATCGCTTGTAAATTATGAACGATATTACCGCTTCCAATAATCAGAACTCCTTTTTCCCTTAACGTTTGTAACTGTTGAGCAAGTTCATAATGATAGTGCATTGATTGATTATAATCGATGCTCAGTTGAAACACCGGAATATCTGCTTTCGGAAACATCTGGAGCAACACACTCCACGTTCCATGATCGAATCCCCAATCATCGTCCAGCATAATATGCGGTTTAGAAACAAGTGCTTGAGTCTCTTTTGCAAGTTCGGGTGCGCCGGGCGCAGGATATTGCTGTGCAAATAATTTTCCCGGAAATCCTGCAAAATCGTGAATGGTTTTTGGTTTTTCCATTGCCGTAACTCTTGTTCCGCGGGTAAGCCAATGCGCCGATACAGAAAGAATTGCAATCGGCTTCGGAAGCGTTGTTCCAAATTCTTTCCACGTGGCACTGAATTTATTGTCTTCAATAGCATTCATCGGATTGCCATGCCCAACAAACAATAGCGGCATTCTTTCCGTTCTACCGAGATCATCTGTAACATTTCTTAATTCCTGAAGATTCATAATTTTTTCTGCAAAAGGAAAACCTGCTGCCAAACTCAGAAATTTTTTTCTGTTCAGTAGGTTCAATTCAAAGAGACTGCCGGAAACATTGTTCCAGCCATATCGTGAAACATTAACTCCGTGAAAATATAGCTGAAATATTGATCCATCGGCTGTTGTTCAAGCAATGCACGCGCATCAATTTGCGATTCTGCTACCATCACTATCCACACTTTTGAACGGTCGGCGGCAAGCGTATAGCTTAAAAATTTTCTTTTCATCAAAAGATCTACCACCATTGCCCGCTGCGGTGGAATGAGAGTAAAAAATTCTTGCGGCGGATCGAATGGCAGCCGTACTTCAACCATAAATGTTTTCATGTATTCTCCAATTTGATTGCTAATACGTCTTCATTATTTTTTTCATTATAGAATTGATTTGATCGATTTCATCATCATTCACCGTATGATCCATATTCGGGTAGAGTTTGAGTGTTACCGCTGCATTTAATTTTTTGAAAATGTCCGCGCTTTCAATTACTCGCTCTTTTGGAATATGAAAATCAACATCACTACAACCAAGAAACACCGAAGTATTCTCTAAAGTGCCTGAATAATTTCGTTGTAATCCATTTGGACCGATCAATCCCCCGCTGAGACCAAAAACTGCACCAATATTTTTATTACTTCGTGCTGTCCATTCTAATGAAAGACATGCACCCTGAGAAAATCCCAAAAGCATTATTCGTTGTTCGGGAATTCCTGATGCGATCGTATGATCGACAATCTCTGAAATTCTCTGTAATCCCGATGTAACTCCGGGTTCATTTTGTTCTACCGGCATCAAAAAACTGAAAGGATACCATGTTCCGCCATTTGCTTGAGGAGCAATATACGATATATTTTCAACAGTGAAATATTGAGAAATATCCAAAATACTTTCTGCCGTAGCACCGCGCCCATGAATCATAATCATTGCAGCCGCTGCCTTATCAACATCCTTTCCTTCAATCAATATCTTCGAAGAATGATGAGGAGCAATTCCTTTGGAGACAATATTCAATTCTTTAATCATTTTGAACTTTCCGATGGAATTGAAATTGTTGGCAATGCCCGTTCGATCTTCTCTCGATGAGGTTCATACCATGGAGGAAGCATTAAATGTGTTCCAAGTTCTTCCACAGTTTCATCAACGGTGAATCCTGGATTATCGGACGCAATTTCATACAATATTCCGCCGGGTTCACGAAAATAAATTGAGTGAAAATAAAAACGATCTATTACTTCGGTTGGAGAAAGCCCGCACTGTTCAATATAGTGTTGCCATTCTTCGTGCGCGATAAAATCCTTTACTCTCCACGCAATATGATGAACGGAACCAGCCGATTGACGAGCGAAAGGAATATTTGGATTCACAATAATATCTATTGCTGCTTCATCACTTCCCTCACCAATGACAAAACGATGGGTGTTACCATTGTGTGAAACAGTTTTGAATCCGAGAACGTCATTAAGAACTATAGCCGATGATTCAATCGAAGCTAAATTCATTGTAACGCCAAAAAAATTACGGATTGCATGTTCAACAGGAATCGGACCTTGTTTCCACGGAAACTTTAATGTTTGTTTATCGCTAAAGACAAGTTCTATCATCATTCCATCAGGATCAAGAAATGTAATGATGTCGTTTTCAAATTTCCGCTCTGGACCGGAAAAAGAAATACCTTTCTTTGAAAGATGATTGATCCAAAAATCCATCGATGTTGTCGACACTGAAAATCCAATGCGTGATATTTCACCATTTCCCCTTGTACCACGGGCAGATCTCCCAAACGGAAAAAAAGTCATGGCTGTTCCGGGACTTCCGACTTCATCACCATAATATAAATGGTACACATCGGGTGCATCTTGATTGATCGATTTTTTCACAAATCGCAATCCAAGAATTGATACATAAAAATCAACATTACGCTGAGCATCGCTCGCCATTGCAGTAATGTGATGAATTCCCAAAATTTTATCCTTCATAACACCTTCTTTTCATTGTCTTTTTTACTTC
>JANONI010000145.1:0-10227 GCA_031420755.1 Bacteroidota bacterium
AAGCGGGAATCCAGAAAAATGGATACCAGCGTCCGCCGGCATGACAAATACTCAGCGGCTTGCTGCGGAGATATTTTTACTGAGGTATTTTAAGCGTCATCATAACAAACGCCGCCAGCGGAGTAACTAATGCAATAAATCCCCAAATGTCCCACGCGATATAGAGATTTTGAAAAGTCGCCCAGTCAAAATCAGCCGGAGTTTCTTGGTTCTGCGTAAGCTGATAGATTTTTTTCTGCAACGGCGCCACTTTGAATGAAAAAGCAATCCCCGAAATTGAAAACATCACAAGAGACCAAAAGATCCAGCCGGTTCGGAGAAGAGGGAAATGCCCTGTTATTGCAGCCATCACTCCGGCAGCAATGATAATCACAACTCCGGGAAGTGTAAAATACCGGTCAGCCCGGATGATGCCGCTCATTGTATGGTGTATTATTCTTACATTTTTTGTCTTGACGGCGATATGCATCCAAAAGAGACCGGTAATAATATTTCCTAAAAATAGTACAACGGCGAAAATGTGCAGTAATTTATAGAAGAAATATTCCATTGCAACCCTTTCTATTGTTTTTGGAATATACTAAATCTCTTTTACATATTTATCTGGTTGTACATGTGGGAAAGATTTGTGGGAGATGGGGGTGAAGTATAGATTGAGTAAGATTCTCAAACGTAAAATTATTTTTTAATATTCTTTAAGCTTGGATTACTTTTTGTGTAGTATTCTCCTACTACCAAAGGGCTTTTATTGAACATTCTATGATTTCGTATTCCATTTGTATTTGCAACCCAACTAAAGTCTAAAATTCAAACAATAAAAGTAATGAGGCTACGCAGTTGTAGTTTTAGGTTAATCAAAGAATAGGTTATTATCAAGACGATTATTTCAAACAACAATAATTTACCTTTCACCCCTTGCGTCTTTCTAAAGGATTTCTTACGTTCAATTAAAGTTATTCTTGAACAAGAGACCATTCTTGCCAATAAAGACAACAAAAGTTGTATCCTTTCAATCCCCGAATTTCCACATTCGTCTGCAAAGTTATATACTTTTTACAAAAGCCATCTCAAAATCTTCCCTTGTCGTCATTTCGAACGGAGTCCCGAAGGGACGAGTGAGAAATCTCGGTTTTAAATACGAGAATAAAAACGAGATTCCTCATCGCTTTCAGCGATTCGGAATGACAAACCTTAGCATTGCAAAATGGTTTGAAAATTTAATCCACTATTTCCATTCACTAATTGGGTTTAAACAACGCAATGGCGAAAAAAATATTGACGAAATCACCAGAAGTTCGAAAAGAGCGAAAAGACAAAAAGAAAATTTTTGTTCTCGATACCAACGTTGTTTTGCATGACAGTTCATGTATCTATCAATTCAAGGAGCACGACGTTGTAATTCCCGTAACGGTGTTGGAGGAGCTCGACGCATTCAAAAAAGGGAATGAGTCGATCAATTTTCACGCACGTGAGTTTGCGCGAAACGTTGATGCGATGAGCGGTGATCATATCTTTAACGGCGGAATTCGGATCGGTGCCGGACGTGGGAAGATCACTGTTCGTCTTGAAGAGGAGTTTCATAAAGATATTGATGCATCGTTCTCGCACGGTAAACCGGACCATCAGATATTGAACACAGCATATTGTCTGGCGAAAGAGCAGATCTCGCGGGATGTGATTCTTGTTTCGAAAGATGTCAATCTGCGGATGAAGGCAAAAGCGGTGGGTTTACCTGCGCAGGATTATAAGAATGATCAGATAAAAAATCTTACGGAACTATATACCGGTCATCGTACGGTAGAAAATGTTGATGAAGGTATTTTTACGCGGTTGCATTCGAATCCCTACCAAGTAAATCCATCCGAGCTTCCGACAAATCATTTTCATCCGAATGAATTTATCATTTTGCGGAACGGCAAACAATCTGCGCTTGGAACCTACGATGCAGAACATCAACGAATCACAAAGATCGAAAAAAGTGTTGCGTATGGAATTGCGCCGCATAATGCAGAACAGATTTTTGCGTTGAACGCGCTCCTTAATCCCGATATTCAACTTGTAACAATTTCAGGAAAATCGGGCACAGGAAAAACATTGCTTGCGCTTGCAGCGGCATTGGAACGACGAAAACTCTATCGCCAAATTTTTATGGCGCGACCGATCGTTCCGCTTTCCAATAAGGATATTGGTTTTCTTCCAGGTGATATCAAATCAAAACTCGATCCGTATATGCAGCCTCTCTTTGATAATTTAAATGTCATCAAAAATCAATATCAAGAATCGGATCAGCAGTATCAGCGAATCGATCAACTGTTGGAAGAGGAGAAATTAGTGATTGAAGCGTTGTCGTATATCCGCGGAAGAAGTTTAGTAAAGATATTCTTTATTGTAGATGAAGCGCAGAATCTTACACCGCACGAAGTAAAAACGATTATTACACGCGCTGGAGAAGGAACAAAAATTGTGCTGACCGGGGATATTTATCAGATCGATCATCCATATCTCGACAGCATGTCCAACGGATTAAGCTATTTGATAGAAAAGATGCAGGGACAAAAAATTTACGCGCACATCAATCTTGAAAAAGGTGAGCGCTCCAAATTAGCAGAATTAGCAAGTAATTTATTGTAAATTTTCACCGCAGAGTTCACAGAAAAAATCTTATTTCTTAGCCACGAAGGCACTAAGACACAAAATCTTCTCTACGAGTCGTAGGCACAAAATTATTTTTACTTTATAAAATCTTTGTGCTTTACCTGCCCGCCATAATATTCCCGCCTGCCAACTAAAAAAATATGATGGCGGGCAGGTTTGGGTTGGCAGGCGGGGTGTTTTTGTGGCAAATATTTTTTTGTAACATCAGTTAACAAATAATATTATGTCATATACTCGTCGAAAATTCATTCAAACATCCGCATCAATTGGTGCAGGCGCATTATTAGCCGGATGCGCTTCTGTCTCATCAATTTCACATCGTCCGCAATTCGATCTGCTCATTAAAGGTGGAAGAGTTATTGACGGAACCGGCGTTGCAGAAACTTTTGCCGATGTTGGAATTAAAGATGGTAAAATAATCGCTCTCGGAAATATTGATAGTATAGATGCACTGCGGATTGTTGATGCAAAAGGAATGCATGTCGTTCCTGGTTTCGTCGATATTCATACGCACACAGATTCTTCAATTCTTCGTTTGCCGACAGCAGACAGCAAATTGCGCCAAGGCGTTACAACCGAAGTGGGCGGCGCCGATGGTGATTCACGCGCTCCACGAAAGAAAATGGATGAAGGAGACGAACTGCTTTATTCCGATGTTGATAGTTTCTTTAATCATCTCCAGCAAAAAGGAAGTGCGCAGAATTTTGCATCCATGGTTGGTCTTGGAACAATTCGGGAAGCAGTTGTTGGAATGGACGACCGATCCGCAACGCCGGAAGAAATGGTAGCGATGAAACGCGAGGTGAAAAAAGCGATTGAACAGGGCTGCTGCGGTGTTTCAACCGGATTGGAATATACGCCGGGAAGTTTTGCTTCTACGGAAGAGTTGTGGGAAGTGACGAAAGCCGCACCGGAGCCGTTTCGTTTGTATGCTTCGCACATACGCAATGAAGATACCAGAGTATTAGAAGCGATTGATGAAGCGATTCGCATCGCACGACATTCCGGCGCGCGATTGCAAATCTCTCATTTGAAATCATCATACAAAATAAATTGGTACAAGAACGAGATTGCACTGAGTATGTTAGAACGTGCGATCGACGAAGGAATTGAAGTTCATGCAGATCGTTATCCATACATCGCATATCAAACCGGATTGGCGAATCTCTTTCCGTTGTGGTCGCGCAATGGCGGAACGGAACAATTTATGATGCGATTGAACGACAGATCGATCGTTGAAAAAATAAAACCGGATACGCTGCGAAAAATCAACGGACTTGGTTCGTGGGATTCCGTGATGATCACGTCAACAAAATTAGACGAACACCAAAGTTACATTGGTAAAACAATTCAGCAGATTACAGTACTCTTGAATGTTGATCCGTTCGAATTTGCTGTTGAGCTGATGATTAAAGAAAATGGTTCTGTCGGCATAGTCGGATTTGGAATGGATGAAGAAGGAACGGAACTGGTGTTGCGATGGAAGAACACAATCGTTGCTTCAGACGGCGGAGCGTATTCGCCTGCATCAAAATCAAATCCGCATCCGCGCACGTACGGAACATTTCCCCGCGCAATTTCCTATTATCAAAAAGAGCGTAATGTGTGCTCGCTTCCTGAAATGATCCGCAAGATGACTTCGATGCCTGCACAAAAGATTGGATTGAAAGATCGCGGCGTGATTGCGGAAGGAAAAGCGGCAGACATTGTTATTTTTGATTATAACAGGATCAAAGATAACGCAACGTTCCTCAATCCTCATCAATTTCCAACCGGAATACCATATGTAATTGTCAATGGAGAATTTGCTGTGGACAATAATGCGATCACTGGAAAGCTATCGGGAAAGGTATTGAGAAGCGGTGGGTTTACAGTGTAACATTGGTATTTTGCGGTGGCAGATTTTTGAAAACATCTTTGTTCACTGCAACCAAGCGTGTAAATGAAGATAAAAACTCATAGTTTGCACAATTGCAAAAACATTTTATTATGCTGCGTTGCTTTGATAATGCTCAATTAATTTCAACTCTTTAGATTTCAATTGTTCTTCTTCTTCAATATCAAAATCGTCTTGCAGTCCAAGCCAAAATTTTGCTGAATTTCCGAAGTACCTTGACAGTCTCAGTGCAGTGTCTGCCGTTATTCTTCTATTTCCTTTTAGGATACTAGATACACGCGTCTGCGGTATTCCAACGTCCTTTGATAACTTGTAAGCACTAAGTCCTAAAGGAATCAAGAACTCCTCATAGAGAACTTCTCCTGGATGAATGTTTTTAAGATTTCTCATTTTTTTGCCTTTTAGTGATAGTCAATAATTTCAACATTCGAAGCATTTCCTTTGTCCCATTTGAATATTATTCTCCATTGGACATTGATTCTAATTGAATAATACTCCTTCAAATTCCCCTTAAGCTTTTCCAGTCTATTGGATGGAGGAATCTGTAAGTCAATTATATTCTGCGAGTTATTTAACATTCTCAATTTCCTCCTAGCTATTTCTTGTAATTCGGGCGAGAGTCCTTTTATTCGTTCACCGTCCCATATTTTTTTTGCTTCTTTAGTGCTGAAGGAAATTATCATAGTGTTGTATACGTTACTTCCGTTAAAAGTAAGTATTTTCTATCGGATGTCCAAACTATTTAACAGGCGAAATTTTATATGAAAATATCGAAAGACTTTTAAAATAGTCTCATCCACTATATTGTAGTATCCGATTATGGCTCATATTCTCCGGCATCAAAATCAAATCCGCATCCGCGCACGTATGGAACATTTCCCCGCGCAATTTCCTATTATCAAAAAGAGCGGAATGTGTGCTCGCTTCCTGAAATGATCCGCAAGATGACTTCGATGCCTGCACAAAAGATTGGATTGAAAGATCGCGGCGTGATTGCGGAAGGAAAAGCGGCTGACATTGTTATTTTTGATTATAACAGGATCAAAGACAACGCAACATTCCTCAACCCTCATCAATTTCCAACAGGAATGCCGTACGTAATTGTGAACGGAAAATTTGCCGTTGATAATAATGCAATCACCGGAACACTTGCCGGGAAAGTGTTGAGGAGTGGCGGGTTTGCGGTATAACGTCTTTCACAAACCACGCCGTTGTTTTGCCGCTACCCAATGACCAATTGTTTCGCTGATGCGCATATTAGGTATTTGATAGTATCATAATTCATAGTTATATTTGTGCATTATATTGAAAGGAATTATACTATGCCTGTAATCAAATCTATTTCCGCCCTTCGTAATCGTACCCGTGAAATTGCCACACTTTGCCGCGAACAAGATATCCCAGTTTTCTTGACAACGAATGGTGAGGGCGACCTCGTTGTGATGAGCATTAATCATTATGAAAGGATCAGTGCTCGTCTGGACTTATATGAAAAACTTGACGAATCACTCAACCAGCTTTCCACCGGGAAAAAAGGATTTACCCACAAACAGGTATTTTCTAAACTTCGTCAACGAATAAATGATCGAAAATAAATTTCGTCTCCAATACTTACAAACGGCTCTTGATGATTTGATAGGTATCTTAGATTACATTGCTCAAGATTCTATTGAAAGAGCGCACTCCTTTGTAAATAAAATTGAAAAACGCATAACATCTCTTGAATCGCATCCATTACTTGGTAAAATTCCAAGACTCAAAAAACTGCGCCGGCAAGGATTCAGATTACTCGTTGTTGAATCATACCTCATATTTTATTCTATTGGCGAACACACTGTCTATATTCATCGTGTCATACACGGTGCGCGGCATTTAGAAGACATCTTCTAAACGTGGAAGCACTGCCACCTACCGTTTAGCCAAACAACACATTGCTTTTGCGAACTATCAAACAATACATTACTCGTGAGCAAAAGCATTGAGCGATAACTATAATTCGTTTACGAGGAATAACAGGATCACTAAAAAATGAAAAAGGTGGCGCAGAATAACGGAAGATGTTTGTTGATGCCTTATCTACTTTTGATTACCTTATTGCGGAAACGGATGCCGGACTATGCAAAAAAAGCTTGTGCGTTATATCGTTCACCTCTGGAACCGCGTATGCGTGAAAGAGGTTTTTTGTTTTAAACACTTCAGAAAAAACAGGTAGAAGAAGCAATTCGGAAAAGCAAGGGAAGAGTATTCCGTGCTCAGTTCTTCGGACCTTGATTTAATTTTAATTTTTTTCAGATGGCTCGGAAAATACATTCGCCTCACGCCATTTTTGTAAAAGGTAAACCTATGAAAAACATTCTACGGAATCTTAAAAAGTTTGATCTCATTCTTCTTGCTGCCCTTGCCATTTTGATTGCCGGATTCATACTCTCCGGCTACTTGTATGTTACTAGTTACGAAAAAGAATTTACTGCAAGCGTAGCTCAGAAGCTCTCGGCGATTTCCGAATTAAAAGCGGGTGAATTAGTGTAGTGGCGTAAAGAACGTTTGAACGATGTCGCTTTCTTCTATCAGGACAGCGAGTTCTCCTCTCTGGTAAAAAAATATTTGTCTAACACAAACGATAGAAATGCTAAAAACCGCGTAAGATTAGTGATGAGCAAAGTGTACAGTATTTATGAATACGATGCAGTGTTTCTGTTGGACAAAAAGTATTCAAAAAAAATTGTCGTGAGCGAAGGTCAAGAACGCATTTTTTCCTATGTATCTCAAAAATCAATGGATAGTATTAGTGCCGGCAAAGTAGCGTTCGAAGATTTTTATTATAACGAGCAAAACAAAAAAATCTATCTAAAAATATTGATCCCAATATTTGATGAAGAGAAAAAAAACGATCTCATCGGAATTGTTGCATTAAGAATTGATCCAGACGATTACCTGTACCCGCTTATTCAGCGATGGCCTTCAGAGAGTAAAACTGGAGAAACGTTGCTAATTCGCAGGGAAGGAAATGACGTAGTTTTTGTTAATCGACTTCGGTTTAATACCAATGCTACTCTTACATTACGTTTTGATATTGAGAAGAACAAAGAATTGCCGGCAGCAAAAGCTGTAACAGGAAAAAAAGGAATAACCGCAGGGATCGATTATCGCGGTGTAAAAGTGATGGCGGATGTGCGAGCCATTCCGAATTCCCCATGGTTTATCGTAACAAAAATGGATCAATCCGAAATTTATTATTCCTACTATGAGCGGCAATGGATTGTTGGCATTGCGATTCTGCTGCTTGTGCTAAGTTCCGTTATGTCAATTGGTTTTTCCCTTAAACAAAACAGGGTAAAAAATTTACGGGTAACACTTGAAACGGAACGAGCATTGCGGAAAAGTGAAAAAAACCTTTCAATCACCCTTAACTCAATTGGAGACGGAGTAATTTCAACCGATGTTGATGGCAATGTGATGCAAATAAATCCGGTTGCGGAAAAACTTTGCGGCTGGTCTTTTGCAGAAGCACGGGGGAAATCGTTGTTGGAAGTGTTTAATATCGTAAATGCAGAAACCCGTCAGTTTGTCGCAAATCCGGTTACGCTTGCGTTGGAAACCGGTGGAATTGTAGGGCTGGGAAACCATACAGTTCTTATCGCAAGAGATGGAAACGAATATCAGATTGCCGATAGTGCCGCACCGATACGAGACGAAGAAGGGAAGATTATTGGCGTTGTGCTGGTCTTTTCCGACATTACAGAAAAATATAAAATGGAAACGGAATTGCGCGAAAGTGAAGAAAAATATCGCGGGCTGGTCGAAAATTCTCCGAATGCTATTGCAATATATGTTAATGGAAAAATTGTTTTTGTAAACAACGAATCACTTCGTTTATTGGCGGCAAAAACAAGAGAAGAATTGATTGGAAAACCTATTATCAAATTTGTTCATCCGGATAACCGTGCGGCTGTAATGCAACGAATGAAAGAAATGGCAATTGATGGGAAACCATTGCCAACGGTAGAAGAAAAAATTATCCGCTTAAACGGCACCACTGTTGACGTTGAAGCAAAAGCAATCCCGACCATCTATAATCACAAACCAGCTGTTCAAATTATTGTTCACGATATCAGCGAGCGCAAGCTTGCCGAACGGGCAAGCAGGCAGGTGGCACTGCAATTAGCCAAAAGTGAAATGCGGCTTCACGCTATAATTGATGCAGAGCCGGAATGCGTTAAAACCAGTGATGCCAATGGAACGCTCTTAAGTATGAATCGCGCCGGTTTAGAAATGATCGAAGCGGATACGCAAGAGCAAGTTGTCGGTAAATCCATGCTTCCGATCATTGTTCCTGAATATCGCAAGGCGTATTTGAACCACCTCAGTCGTGTATGCGGCGGTGAGAAGGAAATAATACAGTATGAAATTGTTGGGTTGAAGGGAACGCGGCGTTGGATGGAAACACACTCCGTTCCACTGATAGATGAACATGGTCAGAATAACGGAATGTTGGCGATAACACGCGATATTACCAAGAGTAAGCAAGTACTTGAGGCGTTGCGTGAGAGTGAAGAAACATTTCGGCATTTGTTCGAAGAATCTGCTGATCCAATTTTGCTTCTTGATGATTCCGGATTTACCGATTGTAATAAAGCGACAATTCTGCTGCTCGGATATGCTTCTAAAGATGAGTTTCTCAACAAACAACCGTGGGAACTTTCCCCTGAACGACAACCCGACGGAATGCTTTCAACCGAAAAAGCGAAGCTGATGATTGAGACCGCTTCGCAACAAGGATACAATCGTTTTGAATGGATTCACACAAAATCGGATGGGACTCATTTTCCTGTTGAAGTGATGTTGACCCCGATTATTTTAAAAGGGGAAATTTTTTTTTATACCGTTTGGCGTGATATCACCGAACGCAAACTCGCCGAAAAGATAAAGCAGCAAACGGAAGAACGATTTCGAAACGTTGTGGATTCGACAGAAGGAATTGTATGGGAAGCCGATGCTCAAACTTTTGTTTTTAGTTATGTAAGCAAACAGGCGGAACGATTATTAGGTTTTTCGATTGAAGAGTGGTATGCCGATGGATTCTGGGCAGATCATATTCATCCCGAAGACAAAGAGGTAACCGTTCAATTTTGTATTTCCCAAACAAAGCAAATGAAAGCGCACGATTTTGTATATCGTTTTGTTGCCAAGAATGGTCGTGCTGTTTGGCTGAGAGATATTGTTACTGTGGTAGTTGAGAATGGAATGCCCCAATTGTTACGCGGACTGATGATTGATATCACTCAGCAGAAAGAAACGGAAGATGCATTGCGCAATGCACAAAAAATGGAAAGTATTGGAACCCTGGCGGGCGGTATTGCTCACGACTTCAACAATCTTTTGGCTGCCATCTTAGGGCAATCATCCCTTGCTCTCAGCAAACTTCCGAAAGAAAGTCCGGCAGCAAGCAATATCACCAAAGCCATCAACGCATCCGAACGAGCAGCCGATCTTACGCGGCAGTTGTTGGCATATTCCGGCAGAGGAAAATTTTTCACCGTAGAGATCGATCTTAATACATTGGTCAGCGAAAACATTCAAATGCTCGAAGTCTCTATTCCCAAGACAACTCAATTGCGGTATGAATTTGGCTCTCCTTCGCCCCATATTATTGGCGATCTCGGACAGATTCAACA
>JANONI010000146.1:0-1879 GCA_031420755.1 Bacteroidota bacterium
AATTTAGTAGAAAAGAAATAGCAAAAAGATATCATGATTGGGTTGGAAAATCTGCATGCTTTTTCCGCCGATCGACGAATGCTCTATCATATAAAGGTGGAACCGGAATCATAAATTTGGCAGGCAACGATCGAGTGATCGTTGAAGAATCACTTTCATTATTCATTCATCAATTAAAAGGAGGCAGTTATGATTATCGTACGAAATACATTTCAGTTGAAGTTCGGTCATGCCAAAGAGGTAAAAGTATTGATCGCAGAGGGTAAAGAAATGATGAAACAGCACGGTCAGAGCGAACCGCGATATCTGCTGGATGTCACCGGAAAATTTTACACGTTAGAGATGGAACTAACATTCGAGAATCTTGCCGCATATGAAAAAAATTCTTCCGAAACGATGTCCCAAAAAGAGTTCGGTGCTTGGTACGGCAAGTTCATGGCACATATCGAATCAGGACATAGAGAAATATTTTCGGTTGTTGAGTAATAGAATCAGCATGGATTGTTTTTTGCATTTCGATAGTACGTTCATCGTCGTACGGTTTACGGAAGAAAGTAAAAGGATTTCAATATGATCGGTCAAACAATTTCACATTATGCGCCAAAGGCGCATCCGCCTCTGGCGGATAAAATTCTCGAAAAACTCGGTGAAGGCAAGTCGGTGAATGTGGAATGGGCGTTACAAATGTAGGTCGATTCGCCGAATCGACCAGTAATACGTAACCGTCACCTCAAAGGAGACGGTCACGTACTCAATCAAACAATTTCAAAGGACAAGGTAATGATTGGTCAAACTATTTCTCACTATAAAATTCTCAACAAACTCGGTGAAGGTGGAATGGGAGTAGTCTATAAAGCCCAGGACACAAAACTTAATCGGGAAGTCGCACTCAAATTTCTTCCGCCGCATATTTCCAAAGGGGGAGTTGAACGCGAAAGATTCATGCAAGAAGCTCAAGCTGCTGCTGCGCTCAATCATCCAAATATTTGCGTGATCTTTGATATTAAGGAAGATGCTGAACAGCCATACATTATAATGGAATATGTGGATGGTTCAACTATTCGTACAAAATTAGAATCCGGTCCGATGAAAATGGATGATGCAATAAAGTACGGTATTCAAATCGGAGAAGCGTTACACGAAGCACACAGTAAAGGAATCGTTCATAGAGATATTAAAGCCGACAATATCATCATCAATTCCAAAGGACAGGCGAAAGTGATGGACTTTGGATTGGCGAAATTGAAAGGTTCACTCAAACTTACTCGAACATCGAGTACTGTCGGAACTCTTGCGTATATGGCTCCCGAACAGATTCAAGGCGGAGAAGTCGATCAGCGCAGCGATATTTTTTCTTTCGGCGTGTTATTGTTTGAGATGCTGACGAGAAAATTTCCGTTCCGCGGTGAGCATGAAGCGGCGCTTGTCTATTCTATTGTTAACGAAGAACCTGAATCGATCACGAAATACCTTCCTGAAATTTCGCCGGAAATTGTTCATACACTTGCCAAAGCATTGGAAAAAGATCCGGAAGACCGCTACCAATCCATTCAGGATATGGTCGTGGATCTGCGTCGATCAAAAAAAGATTCTACTCGTGTATCACGAATAACGCAAACAGTACACAGACCGGAATCAACACCGGAACAACCGGTTCCGAAAACAAATTCTACTGTTGCATTGAATAAAAAAATGATTGGATATATTTCCATTCCAATTATTCTTCTTGTCGTTGCATATTTCACTTTATTCAATGCAAAAGTTCACATCAATTCAGATTTAAAATTCAGAAAACTACAGATACCATTTTCTCAAGTTTCATATCCCAGTCTCTCTGCGGATGGAAAATGGACCGCGTTTGCCGCCGCCGACATTAACG
>JANONI010000147.1:0-3932 GCA_031420755.1 Bacteroidota bacterium
TTTTTCTTGAAAATACTTTTTAGAGCAGACTTATTTATTGCAAATATTTTAACCTTAAATAAATCAAGAGTTTAAAAATTGTCCACGGCTCGTAGAGAAGATTTCGGGTTACTCTATTTGAAAAAAATATGCCACTCCGAAGAGTCCTTTGGACACGCGTACTGAACGCACTGTTCAGCGATCGCATCTTCAACATTTGGAGCGTATTTCATAAAATATAGCGATGCGGAGTATCCAAAGGAACCTTCGGATGCATACGCAAGGTTAAGCAATTGGAAGAATTTTTTTTTTGGACATAAATTATTATACAACGGAGCAGATATGGCAAACGGCAAAAAAAATAAAAAAAAATTATACATATTTCTTGCAATCGGTGTTGTTGCGATTGTGCTCGTTCTTGTAGTTGTGCTGGGGGCGAAGAAAGAGAATATCGTTACGGTGCAGACTGAAAAAGTTTCCAGTCGCACAATCACTCAAATGGTGAACGCTTCCGGCAAGATACAGCCGGAAACGATGGTAAAGATTAATGCAGAGGTGAGCGGCGAAATTACCTTGCTTCCTATTAAAGAAGGGGACAAGGTGAAACGCGGTGAACTTCTTGTTCGCATTAAGCCGGACCAATATCAAGCTCAAGTTGATCGTGCGGAAGCAGGTTTGCAATCGGCTCGTGCGAGTATGAATCTGCAAAAAGCGAATTTGGAAAAATCAGAATCGGAATACAAACGTGCGCTGGAATTGTATGACAAAAAATTATTATCCGATCAGGAATTTGTTTCAGCGAAGACCGCATTCAGCGTTTCAAAATCACAGTACGAATCAGCGCAGGCGGGAGTTCAGCAGGCGCAGGCATCGTTGCGCGATGCTAGAGAGAGTCTGAATAAAACTTCTATTTATTCGCCAATGAATGGAACGATCTCTCAGTTGATTTCCGAACTTGGTGAACGTGTTAGCGGAAGCGGATTTACGCAAGGAACTCAGATCATGACCGTTGCCGATCTTTCAATGATGGAAGCTCGTGTAGATGTGGGTGAAAATGATATTATTACAATTTCCATTGGTGATACCGCTCGTATCACAATAGATGCATATCCTGACATGAAATTTACGGGAACGGTTTATGAGATTGCAAACACGGCGAAATCAAAAGGACTTGGGACACAGGATGAAGTAACAAACTTTGAAGTAAAGATCCGCGTTATGAACAAAGATATTTCTCTTCGTCCCGGAATGTCGATGACTGCAGATATTGAAACTGAAACCAAAACGAATATTCTCGCTGTGCCAATTCAAAGTGTAACCACGCGCGTTCCCAAAGCAAAAGAAGACGAGAAGAAAGACGACGAAAATAAAAAGGATGAAAAAAAAGAGTATGGCGGTCAAGGTGGTTTGTCAAAAAACGAAAAACCAGTTGAGTGCGTTTTTATTGTGGAGAATGGAAAAGCGAAAATGGTTCCAGTGAAGCGCGGAATTAATGACGAAGGATATGTGGAAATTACGAGCGGACTTTCTGCTGATGCGGAAATTGTGAGCGGATCGTACAAAGCAATAAATCGGGATTTAGAAGATGAATCTGTTGTAAAAGTTGAAAATACAAAAGCGAAATATGCGCTTGGCAAACAAGACGAAAAGAAATAACTGAATCTTAAAACCGAACCTTGTCAAGGTTAGATACGAAGTATGCTTCGCATAAAATTTGTTTCATAACCTTGACAAGGTTGTATAGGCAGAACAAAACATTTTATCTCGTTCCCAACGGGACGTTGGGAACGAGATGACAAGACGAAAAAAAATAATACAACTGACTAATGACAATGACTTCTAAACTTATTTTTATTTTTTGTGTTACGCTTGGAATTACCTCTGCGCAAATTGACAGCACTGGAATAAAACTCATCGAACAGAAAAAATATTCCGAAGCACAATCGTTCTTTGAAACTGCCATCAAAAAGAATGACAAGGATGCTGAGTCTTATTATTATCTTGCGCGTATGTTGGCGCGGCAAAATAAATCGGATGATGCGCAGGATGCAATTGAAGAAGCGATTGACCTGAATGAGAATGTTTCAAAATACCATCTGATGCGAGGAAATATTCTTGGGCAAAAGGCAATGACAGCAAATATTATTTCGCAGGGATTTCTTGCGCCGAAGATCAAAAATGCGTTTCTTCGCGCCTCCGAACTTGATCCGAGCAATGTTGCGGCACGTGTAGCACTCTACAATTATTATATAATGGCTCCCGGAATAATGGGCGGCAGCGATGAAAAAGCATTTGACCAAGCGAATGCCATTGTTACATTAAATCAGTACCGCGGTTATTTGATGCTCGCGAATTATTATATTCGGGTAAAGAAAGATTCGGTTGAAGCCGAAAAACAAATTAAAAAAGCAATTGCAGCTGAACCGGAAAGAGGGGACGTCTATAACCAACTCGGTTATTTTTATTTGAATCAGAAACGATTTAATGAAGCATATACTCAAATGAAAAAATATACTGAGGTTGAACCGAAGAATCCTAATTCGTTCGATAGTTACGGTGACGTTTTTAAAGCGGAAAAGAAATACGATCAAGCAATAGAAAAATATCAGTATGCGCTTTCAATTGATAAAAACTTCAGCGCTTCAATTTTTTCTCTCGCTGAATGTTACGAATTACAAGGACAAAAACAGAAAGCAAAAGAAACATATCAATGGTTTTTAACCGTAGAACCGCAAGGACGACGAGCGGAATCTGCACAAAAGAAAATTAAAGAATTATAGGGAAACTATGCAGCCAGTAATTAATATCAAAAATATTAAAAAAACATACGTGATGGGAATGGTTGAGGTGAATGCGCTTGTGGATGTGACGATCCAGATTCAGAAAAACGAATATGTTGCAATTATGGGACCTTCGGGTTCCGGTAAATCAACATTGATGAATGTTATTGGCTGTCTTGATACTCCAACATCAGGACTCTACGAATTTAACGGCATTAACGTTGGCGATATGAACGACAATGAACTTGCAAAGATCCGAAACAAAGAAATAGGTTTTGTATTTCAAACGTTTAATCTTTTGGCACGGTCTGATGCGCTTCATAATGTTGAACTTCCATTGATTTATTCCGGCATGAAAAAAGCTGATCGAAAAGCACTTGCCGAAGAGGCATTAGGGCATGTTCGTCTTGAAGACCGTATGCATCATAAACCGAATGAGCTTTCCGGAGGGCAGCGGCAGCGTGTTGCAATTGCCCGCGCGCTTGTAACGAAGCCATCCATCATCCTTGCCGATGAACCGACAGGAAATCTGGATTCAAAGACAGGTGTTGAAATTATGAAATTATTCAACGACCTACACGCGCAGGGAAATACGATTATTGTTGTAACGCACGAAGAAGATGTTGCGAGACATGCGCATAGAATCATACGTGTTCGGGACGGTCTTATTGAAAATGATTTTATGGTAGAGAATAGAGTTTTACCGGGTGCTCATGCGTAGTATATTTTTTATTTAGTGCGGTTCTCTCTACGAGCCGTAGGCAAAATCCAAAGTAATTGTCATTTCGAGGAGCGGAGCGACCTGCCCGCCGCACAAACAACGTGCTTTGGCAGGCGGGCGAGAAATCTCATTTTTTCTCTCTCTACGAGCCGTAGGCAAAATGAAGACCAAGATTCCTCACTCCCGCCTGACCGCTGGTCGAAGACTCGACTCGTTGAGCGGGCAGGTCGTTCGGTCTACGACTCGTAGAGAATGACATTGATTAACTATTTTGAGAACTGCCCTTTACTAATCGAGACATCGAAAAAATATGGTGTTGTTTGTTCGAATGACATTGATGTGAAATTTTTCAGATGTTTCACCTTAATTAATTTTATGAAAATCACAGATTTTGCACATGAAGTAAAAGAAGGACTTGGAATTTCATTCCAGGCAATTCGCGCAAATAAGAT
>JANONI010000148.1:0-4838 GCA_031420755.1 Bacteroidota bacterium
GTAATGAAATCAACACAATTTAATATCGCACTATCACACTCTCAATGTTGTCTAACGGTACCGTTATCGAGTTGAGAGACCAATCATAGTGCGTTGTAATTTTTGAAAAGTCTTTCGTTCGCGGAGGACTTTTTTATTTTAGAAGCAGATAGGTAACCGCGGAGAACGCAAAGGGCGCAAAGAAGTATAAATTACATTTAGTAAAACGTCTTTGCGTTCTTCGCGAACTTTGCGGTGAAATCTCTTTTTGAAATTATACTAACATAACAAAGGGAAACATATGAACGCTTTTTTTGATTCGTGGAACTGGTACATTGCCGGACCGATCATCGGACTGTTTGTGCCGGCAATACTTATCATCTCAAACAAAATGCTCGGCATCTCATCGGCATTTGAAAACATTTGTATGCTGGTTGTTCCCAAAGAGAAGCAGTCGATCTTCAAATTCAATGTTGATGAGAACGGATGGAAAATTTATTTCGTGATCGGGATCGGTCTTGGAGGATTCATCGCCGCGAATTATCTTTCATCATCGCCGATTCATTTCTTGCCGCAAGAATATTATTCATATCCGGGATATATCAAATTATTTATCGGCGGAATCCTTGTGGGATTCGGAACGCGATATGCAAACGGCTGCACATCGGGGCATTCGATTTTTGGGCTTTCAATTTTGCAGTCATCAAGTTTAAAAGCAACATTGTCGTTCTTTGTGGGTGGATTGTTGTATACATTTTTTGCTTCATTATAAATTAAAAACTTCTCGCCACGAAAGCACGAAAACACAAAGAAAATCACTTTAAGGGAAATGAAATGAGAAATATTACTTATATAATTTTTGGAACACTCTTCGGTATTGTTCTTACAAAATCGGAAGTGGTTAGTTGGCTCAGAATTCAAAATATGTTTCAGTTCAAAGAATGGCATATGTATTTGATTATCGGTTCTGCCGTGGTTGTCGGGATCATTGCGATGCAGATCATTGAACGATTAAAAATAAAATCTGTAACGGGAGAAGAATTACGCTATGGCGGAAAAACATTTCACAAAGGATTCATCATCGGCGGAATAATTTTTGGAATCGGCTGGGCGATTACCGGCGCATGCCCCGGACCTATTTTTGCGCAGATCGGTGCGGGAGAAATACCGGCTATCATCACATTGTTTGGTGCGTTGATCGGTGCGTATTTACACAGCGCAGTCAGAGAAAAATTGCCGCATTAAAGTTTTTTTTCAAAAAAATTATTTTTCTCACACAAAGACACAAAGATATTTAATTGTTTTTCTTTGCGACTTCGTGTGAAAATTTATTGAGTGATTATTAAATGTTCTACAAAATTTGTTCATCGAAGCGTGTTTGCTTCCCCCAAAAAATCTGATTATCTTGGTTCAACAATCAACAGAAAAGTGGCATTGTCCGCCCGCCTGCCGTCAGGCAGGCTTTTTTTATCCTCTGAGACGTAGAAACTGTGTTATGGCAAACAATATTGTAATTAAACCTGAAGTAACAATCGAAACGCTCGACTCTATTCCAAAGACATTGCCGGTATTACCGCTGCGCGATGTGGTCATTTTTCCATACATGATCTTTCCGGTGCTGGTGGGGCGCGAATCATCATTGCGCGCGGCAAATCATGCGTTGGAAAACAACAAATTCATTTTTCTCGTTTCACAAAAAGATCCAACGGTAGAAGATCCGGGCAAAGATGATATTTACATGGAAGGAACGGTTGCGAAGATCGTTCAAATATTGAAACTGCCGAACAACCTCATGAAAATTCTGGTGGACGGAACCGTGCAGGGAACGATCTCTCAGTTTCTGCCGAACGAAAAATTTATGATGGCTGATATTTCCACAACGTTACAAACAAGTGATAATTCCACCGAGATGGATGCGATTGTTCGTCATGCAACATCGTTGTTTTCAGAATATGTCCGCGCAAACCGAAATATTCCGCCGGAAGCGCTTGCTGCATTTGATAATATCAAAGATGTTCAGCGGCGATTCTATTACATAGCGGCGAACATTTTACAGACAGTTGAAATAAAACAAAAACTGCTCAAGCTGAATGTGCTGAAAGATCAATATCTGGAAGTGATTCGAATTCTCAATTCTGAAATTTCCATTTTGAAGATCGAACGCGAGATTGATACAAAGGTGCACGAAAATATTCAAAAGACACAGCGGAAATATTTTATTCAGGAACAGATCAAAATTCTACAGGATGAACTTGGTGATGAAGAAGGAACTCCGGAACTTTCAAAATTAAAAGAAGACATTGAAAAATCCGGAATGAAGAAGGAAGCGTATGAGAAGGCGATTGAAGAGTTCAATAAATTGAAAAAAACGCCCTCAATGTCTCCGGAGTATGGTGTTATTCGAAATTATCTGGATTGGATGATCAGTCTTCCGTGGAAGAAAAGTACGAAAGACGACTTGATTATTGATCACGTTAAAAAAATATTAGACGAAGATCATTTTGGATTGGAAAAACCGAAGGACAGAATTCTTGAACATATTGCTGTTCTGAATCTTGTGAAAGAGATGAAAGGACAGATTCTCTGCTTGGTCGGTCCTCCGGGTGTGGGAAAAACGTCGTTGGCAAAATCCATTGCTCGGGCAATGGGAAGAAAATTTGTACGGATGTCGCTCGGCGGGGTGCGCGATGAAGCGGAAATTCGCGGACATCGAAGAACATATATCGGCTCGATGCCCGGAAAAATCATTCAATCGATGAAACGTGCCGGTGTTGTCAATCCTGTTATTCTGATGGATGAAGTTGATAAGATGAGCATGGATTTTCGCGGCGATCCATCCAGTGCATTGTTGGAAGTTCTTGACCCACAGCAGAACAATACATTCAACGATCATTATCTTGAAGTAGATTACGATCTTTCCAAAGTCATGTTCATTACAACGGCGAACGTGCGGTATCAAATTCCGCTTCCGCTGTTAGACAGAATGGAAGTGATCGAACTTTCAAGCTATCTGGATTTTGAAAAGAAAGAGATCGCAATACGCCATATCGTTCCACGGTTGGTAAAAGATCATGGAATGACGGCAAAAAATATTGAAATTAAAGACGAAGCGATCATGAAGATCATTTCCGAATACACACGCGAAAGCGGAGTGCGAAACTTAGAACGGGAGATCGCATCGGTCTGCCGCAAAGCTGCAAAAGAAACAGTTCTATTACGACAAAAGAACGGAAAGAAAAAACATTCCGTGCTGGTGATCGATGAGAAGAAGATAGAACAATATCTCGGCGTTCCGAAATTCCGCAACAAAGAAGCTGATAAAAAATCGCAGATCGGTTCCGTAACGGGATTAGCATGGACAAGTGTTGGCGGCGATATTCTTCACGTGGATGTAACGGTAATGAATGGAACAGGAAAACTGACGTTGACCGGTCAGCTTGGCGATGTGATGAAAGAATCTGCACAAGCGGCATTGAGCTATATCCGTTCGAATGCAAAAAAATTACGATTGAATCCGGAATTTTTTAAGAAGCACGAGATTCATATTCATCTGCCCGAAGGTGGAATTCCGAAAGATGGTCCATCAGCAGGAATTACAATGACAATGGCAATGATCTCCGCAATCGGAAACAGACCGGCGCGCGCCGATGTTGCAATGACGGGTGAGATCACGCTTCGAGGCGAAGTGCTGCCGATCGGCGGATTGAACGAAAAACTTCTTGCAGCAAAACGTGCAGGAATTAAAACGGTATTGATTCCAAAGGAAAATCTGAAAGATCTGACCGAAATTCAGATCAGCGTAAAAGAAGGTTTGAAGATCATTCCGATTGAAAAGATTGATGATGCGTTGCCGATTGTATTTGGGAAGAAATAAAAAAAATGCCAACTTGAAGTCGTAATTTATGATATTGAGTTTACTTTCTAATTTCTAAACATTTTTTCTGCTATCTCAGTAACTATGATATCCAAAGTCAGATCGGTCTCTGTTGAAAAAATTGAATCACTCATTATTTTACTTCGCGGTGAAAAAGCGATCATTGATAGCGAGTTGGCAAAAATTTATGGTATACCAACTGCACGGCTCAATCAGCAGGTAAGAAGAAATAAACGCCGCTTTCCCTCTGATTTTATGTTTCACCTGACAGCTGAAGAGTTTGATCGTTTGATGTTGCAAAATGCAACATCAAACCCTACTCGTGGCGGGCGCAGAAAATTACCGCTGGCATTTACAGAGCACGGCGTGTTGATGGCTGCAAATGTTCTGAACAGCAACAGGGCAATTCGAATGAGCGTGTTAGTGGTTCGTGCGTTTGTCCAACTGCGTAAAACATTATCGGCGCACAAAGAATTAACACAACGGCTTAATGAACTTGAGCAAAAAATTTCAGGACACGATGCTGATCTTCAAACAATTATCGAAGCAATTCATCAAATAATGGCTCCGCCAGAAAAACCAAAAAGACCGTTTGGATTTACCGTTGAAGAACCGAAAGTGAAGTACGGTGTAAAGAAAAAAATAATGTAATTAATTTTTTAACTTACAATTATCTCAATGTCCTATCAAGTAACAGCACGAAAATGGCGGCCGATGGTGTTCGATGATGTTATCGGACAGACACACGTATCCGATACGCTTCGCAATGCGCTTGCGCAGAATCGGTTGGCGCACGCGTTTATTTTTAGCGGAACGCGCGGCTGCGGGAAAACCACCACCGCCCGAATTCTTGCCCGCGCAGTCAATTGTCTCAATCCAAACCCGAAAAATTTTGAACCGTGCAACGAATGTGAAGTCTGCAAAGAGAACATCGAAGGACGATTCCTTGATGTTATTGAGATTGACGGAGCATCGAATAATGGTG
>JANONI010000149.1:0-7134 GCA_031420755.1 Bacteroidota bacterium
AAACGTTCCTACACATTATTTAAATCTTTCGGAAGCGTACACTAAAAACATGTTTCCCGCGCTTGCTGTACAGGCAGGTCAAGAATTCCTAAGCAGAACAACAGATACTACGATTGTTAATGGGTTCGGAAAAAAGTTAGAAGAACTTTCTCGTTTTATAGAGAGTAATGCTGTACAATGGAATTTGCCAAAAAATTCAAAACGTGAGATTCTCCTTCTTCACGAAAAAACACAGGTGGAACTGCAGCAGTTCAATTATACAAAGTGTCGCGAAGCCGCTACGCAGTTGTTGTCACTCTATCCAACGTTTGTCCCTGCATACAATAATCGAAGCCTATCGTTTTTTGTTGAAGGGAACATGGAAGAAGCAATTGCAGATTCGTATAAGGTATTAGAGATTGATCGGCACAATATTCATGCAATGAGCAATCTTATTCGTTTTTTACGAATCGTCAACCGGTTAGATGAAGCGTGGAAAATAGCCAAGTGCTTAAAGGAAGTTAAGACGAAGTCCACAGATTTATTATCCAAAAAAGCAGAGGCTCTTTCGTATTTGTGTGATGATGCTGGAATACTGGAACTTGCACGGCAAGCAGAACAGGACAAAATAACAATTGATGATTACACCGATCCTCTCTTTCTCCACCTTTCCGCCAATGCTATGGCGCAGTTAGGTAATGAAAAAGGTGCAAAAACTCTCTGGCAGCAAACACTAAAGCGGTTTCCATATTTTTACCACGCTAAAAAAAATCTTGCCGATTTTGAAAAGCCGCTGGACCAGCGTGAAGGTGCGTGGCCATTTGAATTATCAGAATGGTTTCCCCCTGCTCTTTTTAAAGAATTAGAAAAAGCATTGGATGAGTTAGGTTCTGTTGGTAAATCAAAAAACATGAAACATCTTAAAGAGGTTTCGCGCCAGTTTACACAGAATTACCCGTATGTTCTTGATCTGATTCCGGTGCTGCTGGAGCGAGGAGATTCTATTGGTCGTGAATTTGCAGCAGAATTTGCAAAGATTGTGGCTACACCACAAACATTTTCCTATTTAAGAGAGTTTGTACAAAGCCCGCATGGAACCGATAAGATGCGGTATACGATTCTTTCCGCGCTCCAGGAAGCCGACATTCTGCACAACGGTCAACGGATTCTGATTTGGACTTGTGGGAAAGAGACAGAAGTTGAGGTGATGAATTATAAAATAGATGACGAGCCGTATGAAAGACTTTCTAAAAAAGCTGAGAGCTACCTTGTACAGGGTATTCATGCAATGAAGAAGTTCGATTTAGTTAAAGCGAGAACTTCTTTTCTTCAAGGACTGATTGAAGCCCCTGATTCAGCAAGCATTCGTTATAATTTGGCGGTCATCGAATTTCAGGACGGTGACTATACCCAAGGAAAAACAATGCTTGATGAAATTATCCACCACCACCCGCTTTATCCATTTGCAATACTCCAATCCGCCCTTATTGATATTGCAAACAAACGTTTTGATTCTGCCGAAGATATTTTGAAGCATGCAACGCATATAGAACATTTTCATTTCGCTGAATACGCATTGTTTTGCAAAACGCAATTTTTTTATACGCTTTTTACCAAAACAGATAAAGAAGCTATAAATAGATGGTTACAAATATGGGAAGAGACAACACCTGGTGATCCAAATCTAAAACAATTTCGTGCGATGACAGAAGATATTTTTATTGGTCGCCGCCTTGCAGAAAAAATGCTTGAGGCAATGAGGGAATAATTATACAAATAAAGTAACTACCTTTAGCTACATCTTGTTCCTCTACGAGTCGTAGACCAACGTCTCGTGCGAAGCCTGCCCGCCAACTGAAAAATATGCAAAGCATGCTTCGCATAAAGGCAGTCGGGCATACTTCGTATTGAGAACACAAAGTAAGCGAAGTTCTACTTCGGCAACAATGGAAATAGAGTTCCATAAAGCCACCGTTACAAAGCAGACAGACTGTGTGAAAAGTCAAATTTTACGATATATATCCCAGAAATCTCACCTGTCCGCCTTTGGCGGAAAGATTTCGGGGATATTGACGCTTAAATAATAGTTTTCACACAGTCTGAGAGCTTTGTAACGAGAACAAATGATCTTCCTTCCGATACCATGATGATCGCTTACAGTAAAGAAGCTGCAAAATTAAATGCCGATGGAATAAAAATTAAAAAACCGCCCGCCTCAAAAGAAAAAAAAGGAATTGATAATTCCCAATTACATTTTTTCTGCTGTGAAAAAAATAAAAAAGCATTTGCCGTGTTTAATGGTTTCAGTTATTCCAACAAAAAAGAATATGGTGCTTGGATTGCCGAAGCAAAAACTGAAGAAACACGTACAACCCGTATCGAAACCGCGGTGGAATGGATGGCGGAGGGGAAAGTCCGAAACTGGAAATACCTGAAAAATACATGAGTCGAATCTTCACACCACAAAACGTTTTGTGAAGTGTAGCGTTCCGGGTAGAGTAGTTTCGTTGATGTGAAACACGGGGGTATATATGGCACAACTACTTCAGCAGAAAAAAAAAATATCTGAAAAAGAGTTTCTCTTTACTTCAACGAATGAGTTACACTGCGGCAATTACTCGTTGAAGTTTCTGCCGCACTTCTTCTGAAATAGATTGAATCGCTGGATTAGAAATAATCTTGTCCATGATGATCGGATCGAAGGCGGAAACGGTAACCGACCCATCCTGCTCGTACACAAGAACATTACAGGGAAGAAGCAAACCGATCTCTTTTTCTATCTGCAGCGCTTTGTTTGCAAAGTGAGGATTACACGCACCCAAAATGGTATAGCGCGGAATATCGACATCAATTTTTTTCTTTAGAGTTTCTTTAACATCAATTGTTGTAAGAACGCCGAAGCCTTCTTTCGTTAATTCTTCGGTGACTTTTTCAATCGCTTGGTCAAATGAAAGCGATGTTGTTTTTGAAATTCCGTAGCTCATATTTATTTTACCTCCATAGAATCTTTGTGCCTTAGTGTCTTTGTCTACGACCCGTAGGGTGGCGAAGGTTTTCTTTTTTTGCACCACCAGTTATTCCAACATAATTGTCGGTTCAACAATAACTTCCGCAGTTATTGAATTTCCAATCAGACAATTATCGTGCGCAACGTGAACAAGTTCTTCCACTTGTTCTTTTGTCCACGAAGCTTCCACAACAATAATCGGTTTAACAATAATTTTTGTGAAACGATATTTACCGTCAACATTTTCCAGCAAACCTTCTGCAGAACTTTTGTATGATTTCAGCGGAATTCCTTTTCGCATTCCAAACGCAAGAAATGTGGACATCTGACAGATCTCCAATGCAGCAACAAGCATATCTTCGGGAGTCCATACACCGGGAATCCCTTTGAATTCCGGCGGACTGGAAACATCGATCTCCGGCTTTCCTTCCGATCGAAGCAATGCCTGTCTATCGGATTTCCATTCGACTCCCGTGTGATACGTGAATGATTTAAATTTTCCCGTCAATTTACTGGCGGACAGGTTTATTGGTTGCGGTGTTGTCGGTTCCATGATGTTCCTCAGATTCTTTCTTTTTTGGCGAGCTAACAAGAAGTGTCGCTATCAGCATTCCATACATAGTTGAAATATACGGATTGCTCGTGATGGCGCACGTACCGCCCATGCAGCCAATGTAATAATAATACGCATAACCTGCCGCGCCGCCAATAATTGCGGCAATAGAGCGTTTATGCCAGACAGTTAGAGTTTTGAAAAATTCCATGAACTAATACCTCCTTTTAAATTTCCTACGGTGAATCCTGCTTTTTTCAATTTCAGTGCCGCGCTAACACTTCTGCTTCCGCTGGCGCAGTAACAAATAATTTCTTTTCCCCGATGTTTTTCTAAATCTTTCAAACGGTTGGAAAGTTCGTGCACCGGAATATGCATTGATGCAGGAATGGAACGTGATGCGCGTTCACCCGCCGTGCGAACATCCAGCAGAATGCTTCCGGATTTCATTTGTTGTTTCGCTTCGGCAGCGGAATAATTATTTAATGAACGAGCGAGTAATTGTTTGCGAATATACACGATCAGCAGTACGCCTATTATTACATAAAAAAACATTTGTTCTGATGTCATTTAGTCTGTCCGTTCGTTGTTTCAAATTGTTCTGATTTCCATTTGATGATTCCACCCTGCATATTTATCGCTTTGAATCCGTGTTTACGCAGTATCGTTGTCGCAGTGCCGCTTCTGTTTCCCGAACGGCAATAGACAATGATCGTTTGATCTTTGTACGAGTCCAGTTCGTGAATACGCTGTTCCAATTCCCGAACGGGAATCAACGGAGTATTCCCGATCCGTTCACTGATATGTTCTTCGGTTGTTCGCACATCCAACAGAACAATTGTTGTATCAGTTTTTAATTGAGTATGAGCATCTTTTGCAGAGATCACTGCATCGTTGTTCATTGTCTGTTGTGCTGTAATGTAACCGACAACCGCCACAACAAAAATAATAAAAGCAATATTCTTATACTTTTTATTCATATCAATTGACTCCGCACGATCCGCCGCCGCAACCGCCACTGCTGCATGAATCGGACGAACTATAATTTGATGAAGACGATGCTGATGAATAACTGTTCATCGACATTCCGGTGACGGACATTAATCGTGTGTGCAATACCGAATTGCATACCGGACAGACCACATCATCTTCAACTTCTTTTACTTTGTGAAACACTTCATATTCTTTGCTGCATTCAGCGCAGCGATATTCGTACGTTGGCATAGATCCTCAATTAGTTATTATACACCGACGGTACGTTCTCTCAACGAATCTAAAAAAAACGCTGCCAATAATTGTTTTCGGAGATACGCAAATTCTATTATCGGAACGATAGCGTAAAAAAATTGTGCTGATATCATTGCACAGGTCCGCTGATAACTGGGTATTGTTCTGCTTTCCATCGTAAAATGCCTCCGCGCATGTTCAGCGCCTTAAAACCGTACTCACGCAGGATTTCAACCGCCAACTCACTTCTGTTTCCAGAATAGCAATAGACAATAATTGTTTTACTCTTGTATTTTTCCAGATCGCGGATTTTTCTCTCTAAATATTGCAGCGGCATCAATGGCGTGTCGGCGATTCTTTCGCCAACATATTCCCGCGGTGAGCGCACATCCAGCACAACAACATTGGTATCTTTTCCCATCAGTGTTCGGGTTTCTTTTGCCGAGATATCAAATGTTGAAGTGAATTGTTGAGCCGGCACTAGTGAGGCAGCCGAAAACAACATCATCATCGTAATGGTTATTCTCATAATGTTCATCATGCAACCGCAATTGTTTTCTTCAGCAGATTTTCGTTGATCGCCTTCTTCAATTCATTTTTCGGAAGAGCGCCGGCCGCCATCATCGGTTTTCCTTCTTTCGGAATAAAGAGGAGCGAAGGGATTGAACGGATTCCAAAAACGCTTGCGAGTTCTTGCTCTACGTCGGTATTTACTTTGTAGAAATTCACCTGCCCCTTCATTTCTTCGGACAATTCTTCAATGATCGGTCCAACCATTTTGCAGGGACCGCACCACGGTGCCCAAAAATCGACCACAGCGGGAAGTTCGCCGCTGAATTTCCAATCTTTATTATTCTCGTAATCGAATACTTTTTTAATGAATGTATCTTTTGTAAGCGCTTCAGACATTGTTGTACCTTTTTCTTATGGATAAATTCTCGTTTCCAAACTCCCAGACTGTGTGAAAACTATTATTTAAGCGTCAATATCCCCGAAATCTTTCCGCCAAAGGCGGACAGGTGAGATTTCGGGGATATATATCGTAAAATTTGACTTTTCACACAGGCTGTCTGTTTGGGAACGCTGATATAATATTTTTCAGAAATGAAATTTATTTCAATTTTTCTGTTTCAATTTTTTTGTTGGTGTTAATTCCGGTGATATGCCAGATAGGACAATATTTCATGAATCCGGTAACAACAAAGATCAAACCGGCATACGCCCACGGAGTTTCCGGTCCCCAAAATGCGAGAGAGGTAATGAGTAATCCAAGTACGATACGGATCGGTCGTTCTGTTGCGCCAATATTGGTAAGCATGATAAATCTCCTTCGATAAATGATAATGGAAAATAACTGAATTATTGTTTCTATGGATATGATGCAGCAATCCGTAAAAAGGATTCAGCGTCGGATGGTTTTTTTTGGATATTTTTTATCGAGATGAATGACGGCAAACAGATCTTTTTTTGCTTTTACAGGCAATGTTGGAGCGGGATATGATCTGTATAAAAAAACAGTCTTCTTCAACGAATCGAGCAGGGCGGAGCAATTCTTGCACTCTTTAAGATGAGCTTTGATTCTGCGGCACGATTCGGAATCTAATTTTGAATCCAGATTATCGCACAAGTGTTCGTACACTTTTGAGCAGGAAAGAGTATGGATATGTATGTGCCCGTTTTTCATGTTAATGATGTTTCATTACTCCATGTAATTTATGCCGTAAAAACATCCGCGAGCGTCTCAACCGTGATTTGACTGCAGGAACGGAGAGCGTTAATATCTTCGCCGTTTCTTCCGCCGTTCTATTTTCCAGATCGCGCAGAACAAAGACCACTTTGTATTCTTCCGGTAATTCCTGAATTGCATCGTCCATTATTTTGCGCAGTTCTTTGTTCATCAATGTTTCGATCGGCGAATCGTCCCACGATTGTAATTGCTTCTGTACCGCTTCATCATTCACATCCGGCGCATCATCAAGCGATTCGAGCAGACCGTCCAATTTCCGTTTTCGCCGGTTCATCAAACAATTATTTGCAACAATCGTGTAAAGCCACGTTGAGAATTTCGACCGCGAATCGAACTGATCGAGCTTGCGATAAACGTTGATGAATGTATCCTGAAACGATTCTTCCGCTTTTTCCTTATTCCTGCACAGTTTGAAAGCAAAACCCCACACGGTCTGTTCGTACCGCTTCACGAGTTGCGTAAACGCGCGTTCGTCCCCCTGCTTTGCTTTGGAGATCAGATGATGATCTGTTTGTGGATCGAGAATTTTGGTCATTGATATGATGCAGCGAAATTAAAAAAGGATGCTGTTGCTGTAAAAGAATAAAGAAAAATGTGTGGGGATGCAAGGAGAGATAAAGG
>JANONI010000150.1:0-6884 GCA_031420755.1 Bacteroidota bacterium
AGATTGAATTATTTAAATTTTTTCATTCGCTTTTCGGATGAAATTGTGTATATTTATAATTCCAAAAGTCAATAAAGTAATCAGCAAGGAGAGTTTTCAATGGCAAAACAGCAGTCGTTTGAGGAAAAAGCCAAAAAAGCCGCAAAAGCGGGTGCTTTGGAGAAAACGGTTAAATTTGTTGCAGCAGTAAAGACCGATAAAGGTTCATATCGTTTCAATCAAAAATTGATCAAGATTAAAGATGAAAAAACTGAAGAAGCAGTGATAGAAGCTGAATTCAAAAAAATGCAATCAACAGCGCACTAATTCTGATAAAAAGCACATATAAAAGTATACAAGGAACCAGAACAATGTCAAAACGATGTGAAGTCTCCGAAGTTGGTCCGATGACCGGACACAATGTATCGCACGCGAACAACAGAACACCGCGGCGCTTTCTTCCTAATCTGCAAAGCAAACGCATTTGGGTTCAGGAATTGAAACGCTACGTGAATGTTCGTTTAACGAGCAAAGCATTAAGAACCGTTACCAAAAATGGTACCGCCGAAATTGCAAAATTAGTTCGCACAGGCAAAATTTAAAACCCCAACATGAAGAACAGAACAAATACTTTTGTCTCTGTTGTTTTATTGATTGTCTATGGCACACTCACCTTTGCGACTGTGCCATTACATTATCATGTAGATACGTTGTTCACGAGCGGACGCGGTGAACAAACCATTGTTCAGCATGATGATGCTCTCCATTGCAAGCATCGCGTCAGTGAAGTTCATGTTGACTGCACAATTTGTTCTTTCGTTTCGCATTCCGCTGTCAGCAAAGTTATTGCTGTCATTCCCCAATTCAATCCAAAGTCAGTAGAATACGTTTCCGCGTTTTTCCTTGCAGGAATACACGACTTCTATCTATCACATCCTCGACGCGGTCCACCGGTAAGCATATCCTAACTTCTCTTTAACTTCAAGTTGTAAATTCATACACACCATTGTGCATTTGGCTGTACGCTAATGTTACTATAATTTATTCGGAGATGCGTTATGAAAAAAATTATTTTTTTTAATCTATTGTTTTACTCCATTCTTTTTTCTCAAAATATTATTCGCGGCACAGTTCGCGATGCTGTTACCCAGCAGCCATTGATAGGCACTGTTGTTTATATCTCAGATATTAAAACCGGTACCACAACGGATTTGGATGGAAATTTTTTATTGAAAAAAATCCCATCTCGGACATTTTTGATTCAGGTTTCATTAATAGGATATTCTTCCGTAGTTTTTTCGGCAACAAGCAAAGATAGCGGGAAAGTTCATCAGGTTCTTCTTGTTCCTGCCGAAACGGAATTGCAGGAAGTTATTGTGACCGGTGTTTCATCAGGAACAGAGCAAACACGAAATCCGGTGCCAACGGTGATGCAGGGAAGAGATATGTTCCTTCAAACTCCATCAACAAATATTGTTGACCGGTTGGCAAAAATTCCAGGGATCAGTCTTATTAGTACGGGAAACGGAATAGCAAAACCGGTGATCAGAGGATTATCGTATAACCGTGTAGTATCACTGCGGGACGGTTTACGTCAGGAAGGGCAGCAATGGGGTGATGAACATGGAATTGAAATTGACGAGTACGATATCGACCGTATAGAAATCATCAAAGGTCCGGGAAGTATTATGTATGGTTCGGATGCGATGGCAGGGGTGATAAATAATCTTACGCCAAAACCTGTTGATGAAGGAAAGCAAACGGCAGAAGCGCAGATGAATTATCAGTCGAACGGAAATCTTTTCAGTTCTTCGCTGATGCAAGCGGGAAATAGTAACGGTGTTAATTGGTTGGGAAGACTCAGTCAAAAACAATCAGGAAATTATTCAAATCCTGCGGATGGCTTGGTATTAAATTCCGGGTTTGAAGAATATAACGGCAGCGGATATATTGGGATCAATCGTGAATGGGGATTTTCTCATCTGCAATTCAGCACTTTCAATCAGAAGATTGGGCTGGTTGAAGGGGAGCGCGATTCGCTTGGACGATTCATCGCTCCCGTTGCTGTGAACGATACGCTGATGGAAGAATTTTCTCCGAGCGACAAAGAATTACGTGGATATAGGAATAGTATCGGAATTCCCTACCAGCGCGTTAACCATAACCGCATTGCTTTGCTGAATAGTATATTCTTCGGCGAATCAAAACTGAGCGTTGATGCAAGCTGGCAGCAAAACAGACGAAGAGAATATGCTGATATACTCGCCCCCCAAAATATTGAATTGTATTTTTTATTAACAACGTGGAATCTTGATGTAAAATATCTTTTTCCAGAAGTTGATCGCTGGAACTTTTCCACTGGGATCAGCACCCAATATCAAACAAATACAAATCACGGTGCGGAGTTTCTGATCCCTGAATACTCGATGTTTGATGTCGGTGGATTTGTCTTTGTGCAAAAAGATTTTGATCAATTATTATTTCTCAGCGGGGGACTGCGATATGATTTCCGCATGGTAAATTCTTCCGCATTATATTTGGATGCAAATGAAAAACCGACAACAACAGAAAATGCTGTCGAAATAAAATTCAGATCATTTGAACGTGATTTTTCCAATCTGAGTGCTAGCATCGGTGCATCGTATCAATGGACGGAAGAGTTGACGACACGATTGAATGGTTCCAGCGGTTTCCGCTCGCCGAACCTTTCGGAACTTGGTTCAAATGGAAAACACGAAGGAACATTTCGTTACGAAGTCGGGAATCAATCGCTCAATCCTGAACGGAGTGTACAATTTGATATAGGGACATCTTTTATTTCGGATCATGTTTCTATAGATGTTGATGGATTCTACAATGGAATTTCAAACTATATCTTTCTTGAAAAAATGAAGAATACGGCAGGCGGAGATTCTATCGTGGACCCGAACGATCCGGCAACGGTGTTCAAGTTTGTACAAGGGAATGCGTTATTATATGGAGGTGAGATCACGATTGATATTCATCCCCATCCGTATGACTGGATTCATTTTGAAAATTCATTCTCGTATGTTCGCGGCATGCAGTCCGATCAACCGGATTCGATGCGCAATCTTCCTTTGATGCCCGCGCCGAAACTGCAATCGGAACTCCGCGCGCAGTTCACAACATACAAGTCGCTGCAAAATCTGTATGGTAAAGTGGAAGGAGAATATTTCTTCGCGCAAAATGATTTTTACGAAGCGTTCAGGACTGAAACGGCAACGAACGGATATTTTTTATTGAACGCAGGATTGGGTACAGAATTTACCGGTGCGCACGGGCGGGCAATCTGTAAATTGTATCTTTCTGTCAACAACCTTTTCGATACAAAATATCAAAGCCATTTAAGCAGACTAAAATATGCTCCCGTAAATCCGGCAACAGGAATACGAGGGGTATTTAATTCCGGCAGGAATTTTAGTGCGAGAGTTGTTGTTCCGTTGGAGTTTTAAATGCGTGTAATAGCCCGCAGCAACTATTGTTTCGGAATCTTGTATGCTAATTTAGAATAGATTTGAATGTGAAGAAACAAGATTTTTAACAAGATTTTTTAGAAATATGTCGAGAACCCGAATTGAAATCCTCCGGTAAGTGCGGGCGGGTTTCCCAGTATATCCGATTGTGAATGATAGCGGTAGTTCGCACGAAACACTGTTTGTTGTGTCGGGCGAAAACTGATTCCGGGAACAATAGCGAAAATCTCATCAGCGATATCACCGCCGGTCTCTTTGAATCTTCCGATGTTGTAATCAATATATTCTAAACGCAGCGCAAGATTGACAACACTGTTTTTCCATCCGAAGATTTCATCATTAAAGATCGGCTGTACAATATCTAAAAATCCACCTTGCTGTTTATTGCCGAATTGCTGTGTGTACGTTGAAGGAACATCGATAAATGCCCAAACCCATTCGCCGTTGAGCAAAGTATTAATTTCAGGAATCATTGTGTTGATGTCGATCGCAAAAAGATCGACTCTGCGTTTTTTGTCGAACACCAATCCATCATCCTCAAATTTGTTGTACACGCCACGCATCCATGACAACCCGATTTCGCCGATCGCCCGTTGACGGAACGATGTTTTCGCTGTGATGAGGGGAACACCGTTGAAACTTTCTTCGAATCGTTCGGGATTATGTTTTCCGGCGGGAAGAGAAGTTCTGTTCTCATCGTTTGCGATGATCTTATCATCTAATCCGTTGGTGAGGTATGCTTCGTATGACCAGACAAAATTGCTGCGCGCATATTTACCGAAAAGTCCGAATCCCGCGTTGCTGAACGTAGAAGGGATGATTGTTGTTGATGAGATAGGCCTGTCGATGAATTCCCATTTCGGTCCGTCGTGATTCTGGTTGAATCCGCCGATAGGATTTATCACGATTCCTCCGCGCAGATTGAGCAGAGGATGGAACGCAACATCGACCGCTGCGAATTCGATGTTGATCTCTTTTGTGCCGTCTTCAAATTCAATTTCGGAAATAAATTTAATCCTTTCTGTGAGTGTCGACGAAAAGAAAAGCGTCAATCTTCTGAATTGAAATGACAATCCCTCAGAAATACCATCTGTTGCAAAGTAACTGCTGTTCGCTTCAAGGTACCCGCCGATAGAAACCGGAAATTTTCCCGTTTGTAAAAATGGGCGACTGTATATTCCATCCAGATTTAATTTTAACGCGATTGTGTCTTTTTGATTCTGCGTAAATGTTACGCTATCGCTTTGTGCAAATACGTTCGCAATAACAATCGCCGCGTAAAAAATAATCAGTAAATATTTTTTCATTTGTCAATCCAGTTGTATATAAATATGTTTTGCATCTGTTGTTACAGGAAATGAGATCAACGGCGAGTCGGCCGGACCGGTAAGGACATTTCCTTTGTTGTTGAACTCTGATCCGTGAGCGTTACAAGTCAGCAAATCGCCGTAGACGTTCAATTCCGTTCCCCGATGCGTGCATTGCAGAAGCAATGCGGAATATTCCGATTCGGAAAATCGGTAGAGCACAATCGGAAAAGCGGACGATTCAAACTTTACGATAATCTGTTCCCGAAATTTATTGCCAATAAGAAAATCTGATTTGTTCACCTGAATGCGGTTGTTGAGAATATTTCCTTCAACATAATATAAGCCGCCGCCGCATCCTTGAAGAAAAACAGGCATCGCTACGAAGCCCGCACATGTACCACCGCAAATTTTTAGAAATTCTTTTCGGTTCATTTTCTTACAGACTTTCCAAAAATTTGATCAGTTTTTGTTTGTCAGCGCCCGGAAGATTCTGAAATTGATTTTTGCTGTTTGTCGCTTCGCCTCCGTGCATCAGAATTGCCTCTTCGATACTTTTTGCCCGTCCGTCATGCATCAAAAAATATTGTCCTCCTTGCGAATTTTTTGCGAGCCCCAATCCCCACAACGGAGGTGTCCGCCATTCGCTTGGCTTCGCTGTTCCTTCCGTGTAGCCGTCGTTTAGTCCTGAACCCATATCGTGCAGCAATAAATCGGAATATGGATAGAATGTTTTATTGCTCAACGCAGCAATATCGCTTGAAGGAGTCGTCCATTGCGGTGTATGGCAACTTCCGCATTTTAAATTATTGAAGATTTGTTTGCCTGCAATAACATCTGCATCGTTTTGATTGCGTTGGATTGGCACTTTTAATGTGCGCAGGTAGAAAACAACATTACGAACTGTTGACGCAGCGACTTCGGGATCGGGAACATTATCCGGCGTAGGATTAGAACTGTTATATATTGACGGTTCGTTCATTTCAAATTCACTTGTAACACCTATATCCTGATTGTACGCATTGACGGTTTGCTGCTGCAGGTCAATTGCGGCGGCTTTTTTCCCGAAACGCCCGATATATTTTCCGTTGAGTGATTGGTGGAATAATCGCGGCTGAAAATACGCTGGCGGTGCGATGTAATTTGGAACGCCGGAAATTCCATCGCCATTTGCATCGTTGGGATCGGCGTTCGATAAAATTTGTGCGTCCGTCAATGCTGCAAGAAATCCTAATCCAGTAACTGAAGGAGGAGTGAATTTTGCAAACGATGCGCCCGCGGGAATTTGTTCAGGAGTATGCGCCGGTATTGCACGATTCTGTAACTGCGGTCCGCCGTTGCCGAGAAACAAATTTCCCGTTGTATCAAATTGACCAAATCTTGTGAGCGTGGTAAAGGGATGTCCTTTGCCGTCTCCGGCGTGACAACTTCCGCACGAGGTTGCAACAAAGTAAGGACCCAATCCTTTTTCAGGAGTGAATATTTCATCATTGAAAGCAATGTCACCATCCAAAAATTGTTTACGTTGTTCAGCGGTGAGTTCTTCAACAGGTCCGTCGAGCAGCTCGTCTTCCGCAGGGGCTGGGGGAAGTAATTTTTCGCATGAAGTTGTAAGAAGAATTATTGCGAAGACGATCGGTACAAGAGAGTAAATTTTTTTCATTTTATATGTTCCTCTTTTGGTTTATTCTTTTCGTAATCCCAGCCAATCCACGACGGCACCCAACCTTTTGTTTTGTATCGCCATAAAAAATGAATTGTCAATCCGGCGACAGCGAAGAATGAAATGAACAGCTAAAAATATTCGTAACTGATGTTACGCAAAAACGATTAACCCCTCTCGTGCCAAAGGCATCACGTTGTGACTATCGCCGCAGTCCAACGCTGCAGAGAGGAATTGTGAAAGCAAAAACTCATACTTTGCGTAACGTGAGCTGCCAAATATGATTATTGAACTGCCAATCGCCACACTTGCGCTACAAGAAAACAAATCACCAATCCCATAATAACAGGAATAACTGTCGCAATCGTTGTCCATTTCACACTTTTTGTTTCTTGGTAGATCGTATAGATTGTTGTTGAACAGGGGTTATGCAGTAAACTA
>JANONI010000151.1:0-5199 GCA_031420755.1 Bacteroidota bacterium
ATGGCAGTTAAAGTAGGCATTAATGGTTTTGGCAGAATCGGTCGACAAGTAATTAGCGCAATGGTTGATAAAGGTGTTCTTGGAAAAGAGATCGATGTTGTTGCTGTTGTTGATGTAAGCACCGATGCAAAATATTTTGCATATCAATTGAAATATGATTCGGTTCACGGTCAATTTAAAGGAACGTTAAGCAGTGAAAAAAGCAATCCTTCGCTTGAAGCTGATGATGTTCTTGTTGTTAATGGAAATAAAATCCGATGTATTTTAGCACAAAAAGATCCTTCACAATTACCGTGGAAAGAATTCGGCGTTGATATCGTCATCGAATCGACCGGTTTGTTCACGGATTCTGAAAAAGCAAAAGGACATATCACTGCAGGCGCAAAAAAAGTTCTTCTCTCTGCTCCCGGTAAAGGCGATGTAAAAACATTGGTGATGGGTGTGAACGATAATGAATACGACGCTGCAAAACATACGATTGTTTCCAACGCTTCATGCACCACAAATTGTTTGGCTCCGGTTGTTCACGTGTTGTTGAAAGAAGGAATCGGAATTGAAACAGGTTTAATGACAACGATCCATTCGTACACCGCAACACAGAAAACAGTTGATGGTCCTTCCAAGAAAGATTGGAGGGGCGGACGCGCAGCTGCTATCAATATTATTCCGTCGTCAACCGGCGCAGCAAAAGCAGTCGGTGAAGTTCTTCCGCAGACAAAAGGAAAATTAACCGGAATGTCGTTCCGTGTTCCCTCAGCCAATGTGTCCGTTGTTGATCTTACGTTTCGATCAACACGCGATACATCGATCGAAGAAATTGATGCGCTGTTCAAAAAAGCATCCGAAACATATTTAAAAGGAATTCTCGGTTACTCGAATGAAGAAGTTGTATCAACCGATTTTATTCACGATGACCGTTCATCCATTTATGATTCTCTTGCAACATTGCAGAACAATCTTAAAGGTGAAAAGAGATTCTTTAAAGTTGTTTCGTGGTACGATAATGAATGGGGCTACTCTTGCCGCGTTGTTGACTTGTTACAAAAAATGGCAGGAACAAAATAAGATTGAAAGCTGGAGTCCACCTTGAAGAGGACTACATCTGATGTTAACATTGAACAAGGGCTGAATCTCAACGAACGAGTTCAGCCCTTTTATTTCTAATGCAAGGAGGATATATGGACATAGTGAAAGAGAAAAACTGGATAAAAAAAGAAGTAGATACTATTGATGATGAACAAATTATTTTGACGTTAAAAAAATTGATTGACTATGCTCATGCAAAGCAAGAACATCTTCGTCCATTTTCCGTGAAAGAGTTAAAGGAACGTGCATTACAATCTGAATTAGATATTCAGAACGGAAATGTTATTTCACTGGAAGATCTTTTGAAAACATCAGCCAATTGGTGAAATGAAAATTGTATTCACTCATTTTGCTCAAAAACGAGTTCAGGATATCTACAATTATTACGATTCAACTATTAGCAAACAGGTCGCTGAAACTATTAAGCAACGAATATTTCAATCGGTAAAAATACTAAAAGACAATCCGAATGCTGGTCAAATAGAAGAATTTCTTACAGATTTGAGTATGAAACATAGAAGGATCGTTGAAGGAAATTATAAAATTATTTACAGAATTCACGACGAAACAATTTATAGTACTGATATTTTTGATACCCGCCAAAATCCAAAGAAAATGATAAGATGATACAATGAACAAAAAAACAATTAACGATATTGATCTAACGAACAAGCGCATTTTATTGCGCGTTGATTTTAATGTTCCGCTAAAGAATGGCGTTATTCAAGATGATACGCGGATCAAAGCGGCGTTGCCGACAATAAATTATATTATAGAACACAATCCAAAATCTCTTGTGATCATGTCGCATCTTGGCGACCCGAAAAAGGATGCGAAGAAGGCAAAAGAGAAAGCGGACAAAGATGGTAAACCGTTTGATGAAGCGGCTTTTATTGAAGGCAAGCATAAAATGAAACCGATCGCTGAACGTCTATCTTCATTGTTGGGGAAAGCCGTTAAACTTGCTCCAACTGCAATTGGTATTGAAACAAAAAAAATGGTTGAATCATTAACGACAGGAGAAATCTTGTTGCTTGAGAATACCAGATTCCATAAAGAAGAAACATCTAAAGAAGCGGCAGATCGCGGCGCAATGGCAAAACAGCTTGCAGAATATGGCGATGTTTTTGTGAACGATGCCTTCGGCTCAGCGCATCGCGCTCACGCTTCTACGGAAACTGTTGCACATTATCTTCCCGCGGTCGCCGGATTCTTGATGGAAAAGGAATTAGCGTATTTGGAAAAGGCTACAAGTCATCCTATCAAACCGTATATTGCAATTATGGGAGGCGCAAAAATTTCCGGAAAGATTGATGTTATTCAAAATCTGATGGGAAAAGTTGACGCGTTGCTGATTGGCGGCGGTATGATGTTCACATTTTTCAAAGCGCAGGGAATGGAAATTGGGAAATCGTTGTTGGAAGAAGACAAGATCGACCTTGCAAAAAAAATAATTGATGAGGCAAAAGCGAAAAACATTAAACTTCTTCTTCCGGTCGATTGTGTAGTTGCAGAAAAATTTGACAATGAATCACCGACAACGATAGTGTATGTGAACGCAATTCCTGCCGATAGTGTTGGAATGGATATCGGTCCTGAAACGATTAAATTATTCACCGAAGAAGTTCGTAAAGGGAAAACAGTCGTGTGGAACGGTCCAATGGGTGTATTTGAAATGTCTAATTTTGCAAAAGGAACGAATGCAATCGCACAAGCATTAGTTGATGCAACAAAACTTGGTGCAACAACAATTGTTGGCGGCGGTGATTCTGCTGCCGCTATTGCAAAAGCAGGATTGGAAAAAGAAGTATCACACGTTTCTACCGGCGGCGGAGCATCGCTTGAATTTTTGGAAGGCAAAATACTTCCCGGCGTTGCGGCGTTGATGGAGAAAATGTAAGTGAAGTGTGTGATTTGTCATAGTGATGCTATTAGAGTTGAAGATGTGAAAGAAACCGTTCGAAGCGGGAACGATATTGTATATGTTCCAATTACTACTCCTGTTTGTCAAAATTGCGGTGAAAGATACTATGACCGGAAGACAATGAAGTATTTAGAACAAGTTCGTGAACGTTTACAATTAAAGAAAAACGAATTAAAAGAAATCGGAAAAGTATTACTGTATCAAGAATAATCTATGGCATACAATCGTCCAAGTAATTATCAACGTCCAAATTTTTTCGGCGGATTCCAATTTTTTCCTCCGGTGATCAAAGGATTGCTCGTTGCAAACGCAGCGGTGTTTTTGGGAATGATGTTTCTCGGAAACTTCCGCATTGGCGAATTTCATTTTGAGCAGTTCATTTTTCATTCATTTGCGCTCTGGCCCCTCGGCTCCGGATTTGATTTCTGGCAACTCTTCACCTATATGTTTATGCACGCAAGTTTTACGCACATTCTTTTTAATATGCTTGCGTTGTGGATGTTCGGAATGGAACTTGAACACGTCTGGGGTTCACGCAAATTTTTCATCTATTATTTGCTCTGCGGATTCGGCGGCGGCTTAGCGAATCTTCTTGTTGCGCCGATGTTCACTTCAGTGGGTCCGACTGTCGGAGCTTCGGGAGCAGTCTATGGAGTTCTTCTTGCGTTTGGAATGATGTTTCCCGAAAGACCGATCTATATTTATTTTCTCCTTCCGATCAAAGCAAAATATTTTGTTGTGATGTATATGGCGTTCGAGATTTTTTCTGTTGGAAGTATGGATGGAGTTGCGCATTTTGCGCATCTCGGCGGAGCGCTTGTCGGATTTATTTATTTACTTTCAGACGGTTATCGTTTTAACGGTTTGTATGGAAGTTCTAAAGAAAATATTTTTTCAAAAATGTATTCACCATTTAGGAATGCTCCAAGCCGTCAGGATGATTATAGCCAAGTGCGAAATGCTAAAATTTACGATATCGATAGCTATCGCACGAAGGAAGACCAGAGTGGAACACAAAAACAGATCGACGAAATTCTCGATAAGATCAACCGCAATGGTTATCAGAGTTTGAGTGAAGATGAAAAAAAGATTCTTTTTGAAGCGTCAAAAAAATTAAACTAATACATTATTTCATCGGCAGGTCGGCGTTTGCCAAAGGCATCACTTCGTGAAATACCGACCCGCTCAACGAGTCGAGTCTTCGACCAAAAAAACACTGCTATGGAAAACATTTTACCTGTTATACAACCAACACAAACCGGAAACGGGAATTCGCTTCCGTCCAATTACAAAGTCGGCGTTCGCCGGCACACACGCCAAGTGAACATCGGCGGAATCAAAGTCGGAGGCAACGCTCCGATATCCGTGCAGACGATGACGAAATCGAAAACCGACGACATCAAAGCAACGGTGAAGCAGATCGTTGATGCGGCGGAAGCGGGATGCGATATTGTTCGCGTTACCGTGAATGATAAAGAAGCCGCTGATGCAATGGCAGAAATTGTTCGTCAATCTCCGCTTCCGATCGTTGCCGATATTCACTTCAACCATATTTTTGCATTGAAAGCAATTGAAGCAAATGTTGCCAAAGTTCGTATCAATCCGGGAAATATTGGCTCGAAAGATCGTATTCGTCAAGTACTTATGGCGGCAAAAGACAAAGGCATTCCAATTCGCATCGGCGTAAATTCCGGTTCGCTCGAAGAAGACATTCTCGAAAAACATGGTTACCCAACTGCCGAAGCGTTGTATGAATCCGCAATGCGTCACGTTGGAATTTGTGACGAATTTAATTTCCGCGATGTCATCATCTCTGTAAAATCTACTGATGTGCGTTTGATGATTGAAGCATATCGCCTTGTTGCGCAGCGCACCGATATTCCGCTTCATCTTGGCGTAACAGAAGCAGGTTTGACTCGCGTCGGCACAATTAAATCCGCAGTTGGAATCGGAACATTGCTTGCCGAAGGAATCGGCGACACAATTCGTGTTTCGCTCACCGATGAGCCGGTAAAAGAAGTTGAAGTCGGGAAAGAAATTTTGCGTTCACTCGGACTTGCAACGCGCAATGTTGAACTCATCGCGTGCCCAACCTGCGGTCGTTTAGAAATTGATCTGTTCGGAATTATGGCAGAATTAGAAAAACGTCTTGAAGGCGTGAAGAAACCGGTAAAAGTTGCTGTGCTTGG
>JANONI010000152.1:0-3627 GCA_031420755.1 Bacteroidota bacterium
TCTTTTGCATCGGACGAAACGCCGAGCGAATTGCTGGTAATAATGCGCGTTGGTGAAAAATATCTCTGAAGTGCATCCATCATTATTTTATTTTTTGAACCTCCGCCGCTGACAATAAGTTCATCCAATATTCCCGTGTTCAATCGTTTTCTGAGAAAGCGGTTGAACTGATCGTAGATTGTCGTTACCGTAAATTCTGTTGCCGTTGCAATAATATCTTCGTTACGGATATTTTTGGAATTCATCTTCAGTATTTTTTCTACGAACATTGCGCCAAACATTTCTCGTCCGGTTGATTTTGGTGGAGATTGCATAAAATACGAATGACGCAACATTTTCTGCAGCAAATCGGGAAGAATATTTCCGCGCGAGGCAATTGTTCCGCGATGATCGAACGGTTTATCATACAGCGTATTCATCAACGCATCAACAATCATATTACCCGGACCGGTATCAAACGCAAACACATCGTTGATAGAACAATTTTTTTTCAACAATGTGATATTGGCAATTCCTCCGATGTTCAACAATGCTCTATTGTTCTTTGCAGATCGGAATGCAAGATAATCAAAATACGGAACCAGCGGCGCACCTTGTCCGCCAAGAGCCATATCACCAGTGCGGAAATCGCCGACAGTAACAACTCCTGTTAATTTTGCAATTGTGGATGGATCGCCGAGTTGCAATGTGGAACGAATTTTTTTACCGAACAGGTTTTGATCTTTGGGAAGATGATGAACGGTTTGTCCGTGTGAACCGATAAGATCAATTGTTGAGAGAGAAATGTTTGCTTTTTTAGCAAGCACTTTTACTGCGTCAGAAAAAAATTGTGCAGAAAGAATGTTTAATGTTGATAGTGTTTCAACGCTTCCTGAACCGGGGAGAGAATTTTGCACAACAAATTTTTTATATCCTTTCGGATAATGGTGCGTGTGGAATGCTATCTGTTTAAATCGAGTCAATGTTCCGTTTCCGATAATAGCCACCAACACGGCATCGATGGAATCCACGGACGTTCCAGACATCAGACCGACAACCAGTTTTTTTCTTTTGCGGATCAGCTTTTCGAGATGCGTCATTGTATAGGTATTGAATTAGGTTCTGTTCGACTATCATACAAATTATTGTACGAAAGATATAATAAAAACTGATTATATTCTTCACAGAATTATCACGGAATAAAAACAATTAATAGCCCCGAATATGGACAAAAAACAGGTAATTCTTCTTGGCGCACACATGTCTGTTTCCGGCGGCGTGCACACCGCGGTTGACCGCGCAACTTCTATCGGCTGCACTGCATTGCAGGTCTTTACGAAGAACAATAATCAGTGGAACGGAAAACCATTCACCGAGAACGATAGTGCTCTGTATAAACAAAAGATCTCTGCGGCAGGAATTGTGCCGGTTGTTTCTCACGATTCATATTTGATCAATCTCTGTGCAACGAATCCTGACATTCTCAAAAAATCACGAGCAGCATTCATCGATGAACTGGAACGATGCGAACAATTGGGAATTCAATTATTGAATTTCCATCCTGGCTCACATCTTGGACTGGGAGATGAGGAAGGAATAAAAGGAATCTGTGAAAGTTTGAACATTGCACACGATGCAACAAAAGATTTTAAAGTAAAAAGTGTTCTCGAAGCTACAGCGGGGCAGGGAACAAATGTCGGTTACAAGTTCGAGCATCTTCGTGCGATCATTGACGGTGTCGATCATCCAGAACGAATGGCGGTATGCATCGATACATGCCATATTTTTGCGGCAGGATATGATATTGCAACTGAGAAAGGATATGAAGAAACGTTCAAGCAGTTCGATGCGATTGTTGGATTAGATCGGCTTGTTACATTTCATGTCAACGATTCCAAAAAAGGACTCGGTTCGCATGTTGACCGGCACGAACACATTGGCAAAGGAGCAATTGGGTTAACCGGATTTCGTTTGCTGATGAATGATGAACGCTTCGCTCACATTCCAAAGATTTTAGAAACACCGAAGAGCGACGATCTGCATGAAGATGTGGAGAATATGAATGTATTGAAGGGATTGTTGAATAAACGCTGAGACGCAGAGAAAAATAGAATACTATTCTGTCATTCCCGCATGTTCCTAGCGGGAATCCATAAACTACGGCACCTCATTTCTTTAAATCCTTCAACATCCACACATTGCACGCAAAATGTCCGGAGTTTCCCAACGCAAGAGGCAGATATGTGAATCCCGATCGGATATACATGCTCACCGCTTTGTTCAATTCGGGAAACGATTCAAGATATAATTGTTTGTAACCGAACTCTTTTGCCCACTCAATGCTCTTCTGCATCAACGTATTACCAACTCCTTTTCCTCTGCTCTTGGCAGAGACATAAAATTTTACCAGTTCAGCACATCCATCCGGAAGTCCTTTGGTTGGGAAAATTCCGCAGCCTCCAAGCAATATCCCATTCTCTTCTGCGATCCAATATACACTTCCTGTTTGACGGAACAGCGAATAGAGATCATCAGTTGTCGGATCTGTATAGACCGTTCCCGGTTTATCGATTTTGAATTCGCGAAATACTATTCGGATTAATTCGGCAATTTCGCGATTATCGTTTTGTTCGATCGGTCGTAGCATGATACTCATGATGGATTATTCTACCAAATCATTCTGCAAAAGACAAACGGGAAGGATGTCTGACGACTTGCCCGCCGCGCATTTGCCTAAGGCATCACTTTGTGATTGGCGGATCGTCTGACCTCTAGCGTTGGCTAGCAAAGCTGATATGTTTAAAACAAACATTTCCAATCAGAGATTGGGAATGAGATAAGATGAAGTAATATTTATTGAATTAAAACTTTTCTCCTAATCGTCTAAGCATTTCAATAGTATTGCAAAACTGGACACTGTTAGCAATACATACGTCAGGGATTTTAATTTTATTTCGCCTGGCAGGCTCACTTAATTCATGAGTGACAATGATTCTGTTTAAATTATCGGCAAGTGTATAACTAATAAGCCATGCGTCTGCTTCATCTGCATCTAGAAATTCAGCAACCGGATTTGGTAAATAATGATCACCTTGAGAAGATGCCCAACCAACAATCCGAGAATATTGAGATAAAACCGAATTAGTATCTTTGAAGAATGTATTAGGTAAATTATTTTCACACCAAAGTTTTAACTCATCCTCATTTTTATAAATTTCATTCTTAACTTTATCGATGCTGATGATTTTACTTTCGTCAGCAAGCTGTTTAACTTTTGCCCAAAAACTTGGAGCAACATCTAGAGGATAACTAGCACGATGTGCTTGAATAAAAAAGTTACTATCAACGACATAAACACTCATTTGCTTATAAAGTGTTTAGTGAAAAAAGTTTGATAAGGAATGAACTATGCTGGGGAGAGTTTGTTCCTTCGACGAATAGTCTAAGATTTAGCAGTGAAACAATTTATTTAAAGAGCTCCCCAGGATTAAATTAATTGGTTCAGACAGTTTTCATTTAAGTCATTCTAGCTATGCGTTGATTACCAGCGTGATAACACGCGCGTATCCAAATATTTGAGCCGGCGTGTACCGTTAGGATAATCAGACAGTCTGGTCAACTATTGTCGCGGGTACGCATAGTTGTAAA
>JANONI010000153.1:0-1516 GCA_031420755.1 Bacteroidota bacterium
GGTTTCGTTTTCACAATTACGAGACCGTGACGAGGAATCGAAAACTCCATCACAAAAAATGCAGCAACAGCAAGTTTCCGGTTCAACATTATCTGTTGTTATGGATGGACCGGTTGACCCAAAGGAATACATCGTTGGTCCAGGCGATGTGTTTGCCGTGAGTATCTGGGCAGCAGTCCCTTTGAATTTTCAGGTTCCGGTCAACCCTGAAGGTTCAGTGATCATTCCTACTGTCAATGAAGTGTCTATCAGTGGTCTTACTCTTGAAGTAGCAAAGAAATTAGTGATGAGTGAGATCAAGAAAAAATATCTTTCAGGAACTGCGTCATTTACACTTTCTCAGCCTCGTTCCTTTACTGTTACTGTCAGAGGAAACGTTTTGAATGAACAGACTATCATCGTTCAGGCAACGGAACGTGTTGAAGCTGCATTGAATATTGCCAATGATATCCAAAAATATAAATTGAAGACCATGCTTTCCGAGCAACAGCTTGCATCATCTGGGAAAGTAGAAAAAATACTTTCTTCATCAAGCAAAAGACAGATAAGAATTATTCGTAAAAATGGAACATCGGTGAATGCCGATATTGAAAAATATATTGCAACTCGGAACCATGTATTCAATCCATTGTTGCAGGATGGAGATGTGATTATTGTTCCGCCGAATAACATTGAAAAGAGTTTTATTGGTGTGTATGGAGCAGTTGCTAAAAGTGGAACTTATGAGTTTGTAGAAGTTGATAGTCTGTTGAACCTCATTGAAATAGCAGGGGGCATTACCAAAAACGCCGACGCAGAGAAAGTGACAATATCTCGTGTGGATGAGTCGGGTGCATACTCTGAAAAAAGTGTGAATCTTTTGAAAATCATTTTACTGCAAAGTCCGGACATTGCACTCCAACGTGGAGATAGGATTCTTGTATCGCAAAAGAATACTATAGATCGTGGAGGTGTGGTTAATATTGAAGGAGAGATCGTTTCACCTGGATCTTATTCCATCATACAAGACTCAACGAAACTTTCGGAAATCATCCAAAAATCCGGCGGCTTGACCAAATATGCGCTGCTGAATGGTGCTGTGGTTTTTCGAAACAAAGATAAAGAGCTAGAGCGAGAAATAAATTATCTGCAGATGCGAAAAGGATATACAACGAACGAAGATACGTCATATTTTACAAATGAAATAATTCTTAAAAATAAAAACGAGATAGTCTCGGTCGATTTTGTGTCACTTTTAGAAAAAAATGACCAGTCAAAGGATATCTCGTTGCGTAACGGAGATCGTATTGTTATTCCTTCAAAGACCCATTCTGTGTATGTGTTTGGCGAAGTAAAATCTCCCGGTTTCATACATTTTACTAAAGGGAAGGATGTGAATTTTTATATTACAGCTGCCGGCGGAGAAACCAATCTTGCAGAAAGCGGTGATATAAAAATAATCAAAGCTGGAAGTAAACAATGGCTTTCGATTGGGGAGACGACAATCGAAGAGGGAGATTATATTTGGATCCCCAAA
>JANONI010000154.1:0-1853 GCA_031420755.1 Bacteroidota bacterium
AAGCACTATTGAGAGCAATAAAGCGTGTATTAACTGTTATCGGTTTGACCTTCTTTAAGCGTTCCGATTTATATATATCAACATCTTTAATATTAATTGATTGAAGAATAACATCACCCAAGATATCTATTAAGCTATCAAACGCCTGATGATAAATTTTTACTGTCGCTCTGGTGTAAAGAACTTCGATATGCGAGATGAGTTCTTGTTTGAATTGTGAGAGTTTGACACGCGGTTTTTTTCGATTAACCTTTTGATCAAAACCTTGTAAATATTTTAAGGCATCAGATTTAAATTTGCAATGTGTGGAAATTTTTTGTCTGCTGCCGAATTCATCTGTATACCAGAGGTAATAAACACCGGAAGAGGATTTTGAGAGGAACATTGGATGCCTCATTTCTGAGGCAAATGGTAACTACTTATGTAACTACCTTACACAGACATGTACCAAACTCAATAGAATCAGGCAGACTCGAACTGCGATTAGAAGTTTAGGAAACTCCGGTTCTATCCACTTGAACTACGAGAACGTAGAAGAAAATACGAAAAACGGTACTGAATAAAAAGTAGTAATCGGGAATAAAAAATGGGACTAAACGCTAGTCCCATAATTTTTATTTAAATATATCAATGGAATTAATTTCCCCACAGCTTATTTCACCAACATCATACGTTTAATTGACGTATTTTTTTCCGTTGATAATTTATAGAAATAAACACCGCTAGAAAAATTCGCCGCATCCCAAACGATAGAATATTTTCCCGGAGAAACTTTATCATTCAAAAGCGAAGCAACTTCGCGTCCAAGCACATCATAAATTTTGATCGAGGCAAATCCAAGTTCGGCAATTGAAAATTCGATATTCGTTGTAGGATTAAATGGATTGGGATAATTTTGTACTAATGAAAACTTGAGCGGAATGTTACCATTTTCAGCAACGGATGTCGGCTGATTTTGCGTTCGGAATTGCATTACAAAAGCATCGCCGGGAACTGTATCTTTGTTTGCATCAAGCGCTAATCCATAAATTGATTTTGCTGTGGCGCCAACTGTTACGGTATAATTTGTGCTGTATGGAAACGAACCCGAAGCGGGTTTAAACAATACTGTTGTGTTTTGCTGCGACCAAGAAAGAGTTCCATTGATCGCAGGTACTATTGAAAAGGCAGCGCGAACACTCGCCGTGTCCATAGTTTCTGAAAACTTTAATCCAAGAGATAGTGTAACAACAAATGCCGTGTCATTTGGCTTAGGTTGTGTCAATAATAAATACGGTGGAAGAGATTGTGTTTGGAATGTTAATTTAAATGGAACTGCTCCCACATTTGTTGTTACTATTTTATTGTCAACAAATACAGTCGGCTGTGGTGTATTGCCAAGACCGGCAAGCGTGATCGTATAATCAGTTTTAAATAGCAGTAATGAAGCAGGTGTAAATGTTAAAACAGTGTTTCCGATGTTCCATGCAAATGTACCGACAATATTCGGTGAAATTGAAAAAGTAGATCGCACACTTGCAGTATCCATTGTCTTGGAAAAATTTATCACGATTGGTTGATTTCGATTCACATTTGTAGATTGATCGCTCGGAAGTGTAGATGTAATTGTCTTTGCCGTTGCAAACAGTGCAGCATTCACTGTATCTTGTGAAAAACCGAGAGTTTCAAAGACAACGTTGTAATTTCCCGGAGCAAGTGAATCAAAGAAAAAATATCCATTGTTGAATGTGTCGCCATTATACACTTTGTTCAATGGCAGTAATCGCACAACGATATTATTGATCGGTATTCCATTATTTTTTTGCGTTCCACAGATTATTCCAAGTGTATCAAACGGGATTTTAAAGTATTCA
>JANONI010000155.1:0-2281 GCA_031420755.1 Bacteroidota bacterium
ATTACGGGGATTAGCATTGAGTTTTGGTGCAAATATTCTTGCAGAATATTGCATAGTAATTGAACACAATGCAGAAACAAATCCCGATAGTATCACCAATGAGTCCATCGCCAACGTAGAGCAATCACTTCAGCGATCGTATGAAACGCTTTCCTTTACGATAAAAAAAATGGGAATGGCGTGAGCGAAAAACAACACATCGGCTTGTGTGAACAATGTATTCACCATTCGAGTGTCACCAGTGCGCGGGGAAAAGAATTTCATTTGTGTAATAAATCAAAAATAGATAAGACATTTCCAAAATATCCGAAACTACCAGTAGTGAAATGTAAAGGTTATACGTCCACCAATAACACTAATGAACACCAATAGAGACGATACAAATATTGTAGATTTGATATACAAAGAAGAAACATATCAGATCATAGGTGTTGCGATAGAAGTCTATAATGAGTTGGGCAGTGGATTTCTTGAGTCTGTATATCAAGAAGCAATGGAAATTGAAAGTCGAAAAAGAAATCTTCCGTTTACTAGTCAAAAAGCGTTAAAAATTAAATACAAAGAATTTACGTAACTGCTCAGCGTATTTTTTAAAATTCTGTATTATGCTAATGAAATTTACAAACATAACGTCTCTGTCGAAGAACGGTATGGCGAGACTCCCCGCCAAGCAAACCGCCGGGCAAGTGTCTCGCCACTGCGAATCAGAGATTCGCTCTACGAGTCGTAGACAATACAAAAATCCATAAAATTTCATTGCTGAGTAGTTACGAATTTACTTTGAATAAAGAATACAATGCCGATTTGATTTATTTTGAAAGTGTTTTGGTTGAACTTAAAGCTTTGGAACGATTATCAGGAAAAGAAGAATCTCAAGTTATCAATTATCTAAAAGCTACAGGACTAAAACTAGGTTTGCTGATCAACTTTGGTTCAAACAAAAAACTTGAATGGAAACGTTTCATCTATTAGCAACAGTATCTCGGATGTATTTTTCATTCTCTGTTGTGTATAGTACCTCGTTTTGTTTGAAAGAATTTTTAGTTTGACGAAGATATTTATTAGTGCTTATTAGTGTTATTCGTGGATAGAAAATGAACTTATTTATTATAAATATCGGTCAATTAGTTACAGTTGCATCGCATGGAAAACGGGTGAAAACCGGAAGTGATATGCGAGAACTGCATATTGTTACGAACGCGGCTCTACTCATCGAAAACGGAATCATCACCGCAATCGGAAAAAGCGGAGAACTTTCAACTCCCGCGGATATTGATGTGATCGATGCGGAAGGGAAAGTGGTGCTTCCCGGATTTGTCGATTCGCACACACACACGGTCTTTGCCGGAAGCCGCGAGAATGAATTTGCAATGCGCGCAGAAGGGAAAACGTATCAAGAAATTGCTGAAGCGGGCGGCGGAATTCTTTCTACCATGAAAGCGACGCGCGAAGCGACAAAACACGATCTGTACAAACTTGCCGACCGGAGATTGAATGATATGATGCGGAACGGAACGACAACGGTTGAAATTAAAAGCGGGTATGGTCTTTCGCCCGATGCGGAAGTGAAAATACTTGAAGTGATCTCCGATCTTAAACGCGATCATTACGCAACCATTGTTGCTACATTCTTAGGCGCGCATGCATTTCCTCCCGAATATAAAGATGATAAACAAGCATATATCAATCGCATCTGTGATTATATGCTTCCGTACATCGCAGAAAAAAAACTGGCAACATTTGTTGATGTGTTCTGCGAGCGCGGTTATTTCGATTTGAAAGCAACGGAACAGATTATTTTGGAGTCGAAACGACATGGATTAATTCCAAAACTTCATGCAGATCAACTTAATGCTTTTGGTGCAGTAGAACTTGGTGCAAAGCACAATGCTATTTCCGTTGATCATTTAGAAAAGACGAATGAGAATGGAATTGCGGCGCTGAAAAATTCTGAAACCATTGCAACAGTTCTTCCGGGATGTTCGTTCTTTCTCAATCATCCGTATGCGCCGGCGCGAAAAATTATTGATGCGGGAATTCCTCTTGCCATCGCAACCGATTTTAATCCCGGTTCGCAAATGTGTTCTTCAATGCAGATGATGATGACGTTTGCCTGCACACAAATGCGGATGACACCGGAAGAAGCGATCACCGCCGCAACATTAAACGGTGCCGCCGCACTCGGACTTTCCAGCGAGATTGGAAGTATTGAAATCGGCAAACAGGCGGATGTTGTGTTATACAACGTGCATGATTACCGCTACATTCCATATCATTACGG
>JANONI010000156.1:0-7079 GCA_031420755.1 Bacteroidota bacterium
GGATCTTCTCCGAATGAACGGGTATTAATAACAGGATTCTTTGGATTGTTATTCACATCCACAGATGGCGAATAATTTTGATGAATTCCTAATGCCCGCGCTTCTCGCGCAGTCGCTTTTCCCATTTCATAAGCAAGATTCGTATCGCGTGTTGCACCAAGTGCCATTGCGCGGGGAAACGTCGTTGCTTCGGGAATACGCATTCCTGCACCCCATTCAAAATCTGCTGTCATCAACAGAGGGATTTTTGAACTACGTTGCAGTTTGTTTGCATTCACAGGAAATCCATAAGCGTTGCCGTGCGAAAAATAGAATCCACCAACTCCTACGTTTTGAGCATAACGAAAATTCTCCTGCCATTGTTTTCCATCATTCGGAAGGAATCCCGCTTTTGTCCAGACAATGAATAGTTGTGCGACTTTTTCACGAAGCGACATTTGTTGAAGAATTGAATCTGACCATTGTTTCATAGGTACAATCTTAGATTGCAATTCAGGAGTATCGGTTTTTACATTATTTATTTCTTTTGCATTTAATGAGGACGGTTTTGTTGATGAACAACCAGAGAACAATGCTACAAAAAGGACGACGAGAGGAAAAAATATTTTCATTTTATATCAATTATAAATTTGTCTTCATCCCCATCACCACCGCACCGTACGCCGGAGAAGCCATTGGCGGGATGATCTCGATATTTGGATGATTATATGCAAGATATTGTTTTAACATTCTTGAGATAAGAGTATCATTGGCGATCAATCCGCCGATGAGTGACACATGAATTTTTGTCTTTACTTTTTTAACAGAGTGCGGAACGATCTTTAATCCTGCAACACGAATATGCTCCACAAGTTCAATCACTGCTGTTTCAATGATCGTAAGACAAATCGGATCTTTCTTTTCCGCAGCTTTCAACACCAACGGCGCAACGGACGCAATATCAAAATTATTTTTATAGACAGCATTGATAATAGCCGTTTGATCTGTTAATCCAAATTCTTTAGCAATCAACGATGTCAATTTTGTTTTTTCGCCGCGACCGTCAATATGGCGAGTTACCGCAGTAAGCCCCAGCCGACCGAGAAAATATCCGCTCCCTTCATCACCCAACATTCTTCCCCAACCACCAACGCGATGAACATTTCCTTTTGCATCCTTACCAAATGCAATTGAACCTGTTCCTGCAATTAAAATAATTCCTGCTTCGCCTTTGAATGCGCCTTCCAATGCAATACGCGCGTCGCTTTCAATGATAATCTTCTTCAATGTTGTTTTTTTTGAAAGCGCAAACTGTTTCAATCCTTCTGCCATTCGCTGCTGATCGCCGGTTCGTCCCGCACCGGTCAATCCGCAAACAACAGCCGCAATATTCTTTATTTCGCATCCGACCGATTCGCAGCACATTTCGATTAGCGAATAAATTGTTTCCACCGCTTTTTCAACACCAATAATCTGAAAGTTTGATGGTCCCGCAAAATGCATTTTGAGAATCTCGCCATTCTCGCCAGCAATAATGGCATGCGTTTTTGTTCCGCCGCCATCTATTCCAATAATGTATTTTCCTGATTTCATACTATAGTCTCTTAAATTCTTCTTCGGAAAACTGAGTTTGTTTTAAAATCTTTTTGAACGTTCCGGTTGGAATATCTTTCCCGCCAGAGGCGGATCAGCCTTAGGCTGAGGTGTGAATTGCTACGTAGGTTTGACGACCATCGTAATGACGTAGAATTTTGTGTGAACCGGATTGTCGAACCTCTACAAATCCAGCACGCAAAAGTTTTTGAAGTACTTCCTTTGCTGAATATGGCATTGATTATACATCCACTGTAGAAATCAGAAATTCTTCTTCAGACTTTACAATTTCTTTTGCTTCTCGTTTTTCTTCAAGCCATAGTTTAATAAGATCTTTTGCCGCTTCTTTTGCCCCTTCAATTCCTAACCCATGTGTGGTTAAATCCAATGTTGGAATATGTGCATAATAATATCCAGGCGGAAATGAAGTTTCGCTAATTTTTTCAAACATGATCGTATATTTCATATTTCCTCCTTCAAAAAAATACAAATGTGTAAAGCCAATTGCAAATTACACTTTCTTCTTTCCAAACTCCGGATCAATCTTAACCAACGCTGCTACCACGAAAGCAGGAATCGTTGCGATACATACCCAAATAAAGAAGTTCGCGTAACCGATTTGCTCTTGTATCCATCCACTTATCATTCCTGGAAGCATCATACCAAGAGCCATAAATCCGGTACAAATTGCGTAATGTGCTGTCTTATGTTCTCCATCCGAAACCATTATCATGAACAACATATACGCAGTGAATCCGAAGCCATATCCAAATTGTTCAATTGCAACTGCAGTGGAAATGATGTAAAGATTGCTTGGCATTGCCATTGATAAATAAACGTACACTACATCCGGAACGTTTACCGACAATACCATTATCCATAACCAAAATTTTAAACCTTTCTGCGAAATAACATATCCACCAAGCAATCCACCTAATGTTAATGCAAGAATGCCGACAGTGCCATAAATTATTCCAATATCTTGTGTTGTTAAGCCCAAACCACCTTTTGTTGTTGAATCGAGCAAAAACGGAGCGGCTAATTTTATTAATTGTGCTTCTGCAAATCTGAACAACAATAAAAATACAAGAATAATGAATATATCTTTTTTAGCAAAGAACGCCGCAAATGTGGAAAAAAATTCTTTCAACGCATTGCCATTTTTTATTGTTGGCGTATCAATCACTGGCACAGGAAGGATAAATTTATGATAGATGAAAAGAGCGATAAACAATCCCGCAAGAATAAAAAATGTAATTGACCATGCTGTTGCAATAGAATCTACGTGTGTTTCCAAATATCCGGCAAGATAGACCAACGCACCCTGCCCCATAATCATTGCAATCCGGTAGAATGTACTTCGTACACCAACAAACGCCGCTTGTTGATGCTGCGGAAGTGCCAGCATATAAAATCCATCTGCGGCAATATCATGCGTAGCAGAACTGAACGCCATCAACCAAAAGACAGCTAAAGTCATCTGAAAAAAATTCGACATCGGAATTGTAAATGCCACCAGCGCAAGCGATGCGCCGATTAACAATTGCAATGTTACAATCCAGAAACGTTTTGTTCTAAACATATCTACAAACGGACTCCACAATGGTTTTATTACCCACGGCAGATAGAGCCAGCTCGTGTATAACGCAATATCCGTGTTCGATATATCCATTCTTTTGTACATGATCACCGAAAGAGTCATCACAACGACATACGGAATTCCTTGTCCGAAATATAATGTGGGAATCCACGCCCAGGGATTTCTTGATTTCATATTTTTTCTTTCGTTAAACCGCGAAGACACAAAGGACGCAAAAACTATTTTGTTAAAATAATTCTCTGGAGTCCTTGTGTTAGAACAACTGTATTGAAATTTATTAAAAGAGCTATCTGGGCACCTGTTGTTTTAAGATATGAAATGACTTGTGCCTTATGTATCGGTAAAAGTGAATCTACCGTTTTAAGTTCTACTATAACTTTGTTCTCTACAAATAAATCTAATCTCCCTTCTCCAATTTCTTTCCCCTTATAATTGACAGCTACTTTATGTTGACGCAAAAAAGCAATATTTCTTTTTTCAAGCTCAATACATAAAGCAGATTCGTACACAGATTCTAAATAACCGGGACCCAGAACTTTATGCACCTCAATCGCTGCCCCAATCACTGTATGAACAAGCGATTCAACTTCCTGTTCTAATTCTTTCATAAATTTTTTGCGAACTTTGCGCTTTTGCGGTAATAGATCAATATAACTTTTTCAATTCGGCATTCGTAAAATAATGCTGAACAATTTCTTCTGCTTTGAATCCTTCAACCGCCATCACTGCGGCGCCAATCTGACAGAAGCCAACTCCGTGTCCCCAGCCGGCACCACGCAGTATAAATGTATCATTTTCTTTTTGAACAACAAATGCAGAACTATACAGATGCGATTTTGAAAGCCAGCGACGAATCTCCAACTCTTTTCCGACAACTAAACTCTTCTTCGTTCCTTCAATTTTTAATCGTGTAATTCTTCCCGATGGACCTCGCTTTACAGGAGTCAACGAAAGAATTGTTCCAAAATCAATTCCCGATTTTTTATTGATCAATTCCGAAAGTTCTTCGGTTGTGTATTGCACTGTCCAACGGAAAAAATCTGTCGTTTCCTGATCGAATGATGGGAGAATCTGGCGGAGAATATTTCCGTCCGTTGTATTGCAGAATGCTTTAGGGGAAGAAAAAATCCATTGCGCTACGTCTTCTTCATTGCAAATCGGCTGATGAGAATGTTCTTTTGAACAAGGAACAGTCGTCAAATATTCAAACGGTGTTTCCGCCCAGGTGGTATGAAATGGTTCGGACAATCCTCCGCACGATTTGGAAAACCGCGCATCGCAAATCTCGTTGTTATGGACAAGAAATATCCCGCGCGTTTGATTGATCGCTTCGAATGCAGTGTTGGAAATATCTTTTGTAATTCCTTGATATCGCTGGCAATGATCATCGGCGCAGACATCGAAGATATCGTGATCTTCTCTGTCGTAATATCGGATAAGTTCAGTTTCAGACTGCTGTGTGCGCTGTGAAGGAATGCCAAGATTAGAATATTTCTTTTTCATTTCCAGCATTGCAACTAACCAGCTTCGCGAAGTTATCGCGTGAGCTTTCAACAGATCCATCGGCGCGGTTGTGCTCATTTCCGATGAGATGACGCTGACAAGATATTTTTCTACCGAGATTTCGTTGATCGCTGTAATTCCTTTTTCCCGAGCAACCAAACGTAATAACCCTTGAAACGTCTGGTGTTCTTTTCGTTCCCAATGAAAATTGATCCCGAAAATAACATTGTGTAACGTGAACGATCCACCATTCAACGGTTTGAATGATATTTCTTTCCCGCGGATCAGTTCGATCTCTTTCCCGCCGTACAGAACAATCTCGCCGTTCTTCATCACGGCTTTAAATCCACCGGTCACGATAACATCATCGGTCAGTTTGAATTGTTCCAGCAATTCACCACTGATTTCAGAATAATTTTCTACAATGCCGACTTTGATAATTGGTTCAGATGAGATCATATTTTTTCAACGATGGTGTTCAATAATTCGCTTGAGATAGAGACTTCTTTATAAATAGATTGTATCGTCTCCGCATCAACAGTGTGAAAATCTTTTTCCATTGGCGTTACTATCAATCCGCCAATATCCACCGCTGCCGGACTGATGAGAATTTTGTCACTCCCTTCTTTAAAAAAAACTGTGGGACGATGTTTACTTCGGACAAAAACAATCAATCGCCAAATCCCATTGATGTAAGAACCAATCACATTCATCATCGGTTCTTCGTTCGTCTTCATTACCACTCTTATCGCTCTGGTAAGACGAAGAAAACTCAATTCCATCTCTTGCTCGCTATTCCCTTCCAACACAATAACACTGCGTCCATAATCTTTCACTGTTGAAATAGAAACTCCGCCAATGTGCCGTTCTATTTTTCTTCGTTCAATTACTTCACATTCCGCAGGAATCAATCCTGAAGGTGATGCTTGAAAATGCATGTGATCGGGAGCCGACGCACCGCATTTTGGCCCATTATAGAAGACCGAATATTCCGGCGAAAGTTCTTTCGCAAGTGCCAGCAATGTCAATATTTGTTCTTCAATGGATTGCGGAATATGATCGATATGCGAAATAGTAAAATGCTCTTTGAAGATCGGCATCGGGTTGCAAAGGATAAGATATTTTTCTTTGAAGAGGACTCCTTGTTGTTCAGCCGGCAGATTCCCGACGCACAAGAAACATTTTCGTTCTTTGATTGATGCAGCATCTACTTTCGCGCCGGTGCTAACAATACGTTTTTGGTTGTATTGCAAACGAACAGAACATGTTCCGCAATCAACACTTCTTGTTTGAACATTCTTCAACGCTGAAACTCCATCGGCAAGCATCTGCCAATGTTTCTGTTGATTAGTATAGAGATCAAGAGAAAGAAGTGAAAGAGAATCGCGCGCGCTATTAGGAAATTGAGAATAGACTTTTTGTGAGAGCATTCTGTACAATTCGATTTTGGAATTCCATTTAAATGTGCGGAATCAGAGGGATCACTTGATATCACGATAACCGATAAAGTGATTCACCGACGTTACGCCCATTTGAAACGGCGATTGTTCAACAAATTGAAATCCTAATTTTTTATACCATTCCAATGTAAGAGTATTTTGTTCCATAACGCCTAACCAAATCTGGTTGAATGCAGATTGCAGCGCTTTTTGTTCGATCATTTTTAACAGATCAGTTCCGATCCCTTTCCCTTGAAATTCAGGAAGGACATAGAGGGATTCCAAATAACAGCGGTTCTGTTTTTGATTGATCTTCATTCGCGCATAACCGATAATGTTCCCTTTAATTTCGGCAACAAAACTTATTGTATTCGGATCATCATATAATCGCGCAAAATTGATGTCCGAATAATAATTATTGAAATACCAATGAATGTCGGACATCGGAATAAAATCTGCATACGAAGCGATCCAGGTGTTCAACAATACTTTTTGGATATCACTCGTATCATCAAGAGTCCATTCGCGATATGTCGTTTTCAGTGCCATTATTTCTTCTTATTCATTTGAATTCGTGCCATCATTTCAATGGTACGGATTTTATCTTTGTAATAATCATTCCGGTTGATCTTCTCAATCGGAAGCGCGGCATCGGTGTTTCCTTCCCACCGGCGGCAGTTGTATAATGTCGTATAAATTCTTCCGATCTGGTAGTGGCGTGAAATACGGATCGCTGCTGCATAATCTTCGCCGTAACTTGTGTTCGGTAAAAGAATTTCGCGCAACACTGGAGTATAGAATGCGCGCGGCGCACCGAGTCCGTTAATACGCAGCGCGTTGTTCCGTCCATTTTCCGGAGTCCACTCTTTATGATCGATCAATCCCGGCGGAATCGGTTCGAGATTCGTATTCACCAACGTGTACGAACCGATCACCATTGCAACACCTTCTTTGCGAAATACATT
>JANONI010000157.1:0-3225 GCA_031420755.1 Bacteroidota bacterium
GCAGATGTTTTCGCAGATTGTTTTATGACAACCAAGTAAACTATACGATCATTAATTACAATAAACATTTATTAAGGATATACAGTGAACAAAAAATGATATCGAGTTACCAAGAAGCATCGTAAGAAACGCGCAAAGAGCAAAGAAAAAGCAAAAGCATTGCGCGCAAATAAAAAAGCAGTGTAAATTTGAACCCGTAGATGATGCGGGTTTTTTGTTTTAGGTAGTGAATTGTTCAGATTTTCTTTTGCATCTGCGTTACAGTTTCGATATTTTAAATGAAATGAACTTCGTTTCTGTGAATATGGATCCAATGACAATCGGAAAGAAGACATTTGATTATTCCAAACGGACATATATAATGGGAATATTGAATGTTACGCCCGATTCGTTCTCGGATAGAGGAAAATATTTCTCCGTTGAATCAGCCGTAACTCGCGCTCTAGAAATGATCGAACAAGGTGCGGATATTATTGATGTTGGGGGCGAATCGACACGACCGAAAGGGGTGTACGGCGAAACGAAAAAAATATCTGTCGATGAAGAATTGAATAGGGTTATTCCTGTCATTGAACGAATTGCAAAATCAACGGATGCTGTTATCTCAATTGATACGACGAAATCGGTCGTTGCCGATGAAGCATTAAAAACTGGCGCATCAATTGTTAACGACATCAGCGGATTAAAATTTGATGAACGAATTGCCGCAGTTACAGCAAAGCATAATGCAACACTCGTAGTAATGCATATTCAAGGAACACCCGAAACAATGCAGCAACATCCGTTGTATAACGATGTTGTCGAAGAAGTTAAAACCGAGTTACGCCAGTCAATTGAAAAAGCAAAATCCGCCGGTGTGCAGAATATTATTATCGATCCCGGTATTGGATTTGGAAAAAATCTTGAGCATAATTTAAAATTGCTAAAGTATCTGAAAGAATTTCAAGAACTCGGACAACCGATCTTGATCGGCACATCCCGAAAAGGATTTCTCGGAACGATATTGAATACAACAGTGGATGAACGGATTGAAGGAACTGCAGCGTCAGTTGCAATTTCAATTATGAATGGTGCAAATATTATTCGTGTTCACGATGTGAAAGAAATGAAACGGGTTGCAGTTGTTACCGATGCAATACGTAACATTTAGCAACAATACTGTTTTTCAACGCGAAGAACGCAGAGTTCGCCGAGAAATTCGTAGGTGAAATTGTAAAATTATTCTCTGTGATCTCCCTACGGGTCGTAGACTGTGGCAAAAATGCTTTACTAAAAGTATCACCATAATGGAACTATTCAACATCGGATTTTTATCGGTTACAATCTTTGATGTTATCGACATTTTGTTGGTAACATTTATTGTGTATCGATTGTACCGCGGTATGCGCGGAACGATTGCCGCTCAAATTCTTGTCGGTCTATTGGTGATTGTTATCCTTTCCGTTATTGCACAGGCGATCAATTTAAAAGCGATGGGATGGATTCTTCGAACACTGACTGATGTTTGGGTAATTGCTTTTGTTATTATTTTCCAGCCGGAATTACGGCGGTTGCTTTCTACGATTGCCCGTAACCGTATGGTGAGATTGTTCCTGAGAATGAACGTAAGCGAATCGATCGAAGAGATTTCTGCAACAGCACTCGAACTTTCAAAAAAGAAACATGGTGCGTTAATCATTATCGCTCGCGGAACGGGAATGAAATCATTTGTTGAAACGGGAATTATCCTTAACGCGCAGATCAGCAGGTCGCTGCTCCTTTCAATTTTCAATCCCCGCTCACCGTTGCACGACGGCGCAGTGATTGTGAACGACCGAACAATTGAAGCGGCACGATGCACACTCCCACTTTCATCCAATTCGCGCATTGGCGATTTAGTGTTGGGAACGAGGCACCGCGCGGGATTGGGAATCACCGAACAGACCGATGCTGTTGCGGTCATTATTTCAGAAGAAACAGGAGCGATTTCTATTGCCGACAATGGTGAGTTGTTCTATAAAATATCTGTAAAAGATCTGAGAATGGAATTGCGTGAACGGCTCGTGCTTTCCATGCAGCGGTCGTTTAAGAATGTGAAGGAGGCGATTCGTCCTCAATAATGAATGTTGCCGTAATTATTCCCGCATACAACGCCGCAGATTCTCTTCCTGCATTATTTGAACGAACGGTATCGGTTCTTCCGAAAGAAAATATTTTTCTTGTGAATGATGGTTCGCGTGATGAAACGAAACGGATCGCAGAAAAATTTGGCGTAACGGTAATCTCTCACGGTTCGAATTTCGGGAAAGGGGCTGCGTTACAAACAGGATTCGATGCTGTTCTCAAAAATAATTTTGATGCTGTTATTACAATGGATGCCGATCTTCAGCATCAACCGGAAGATATTCCGCGATTCACTGAAATGTACTCTCAAACGAAGTGTGATGTGATTATCGGAAACCGATTGCAAAATAAACAAGGAATGCCAATTCATCGTGTGCTGTCTAATACTATTACAACAGGATTGGTGCGACTGAGAACCGGAGCGGCAATTTCGGACAGTCAATCAGGATTTCGTTTTATTACGCGGAAAGTAATTGAACGAATCAAATTGCACTCAACAGGATTTGAAGCAGAAACAGAATTTTTAATTAAAGCGGCATCACTCGGTGTTTCATTCGGTTCACTTTCGATTGAAACAATTTATTCCGGTGAAAAAAGCAACATGACTCATCTTCAAACAACAATCAATTTTATCAAGATATTATTTAAGCGGTATTAGTATGGGAAGATTTGATACAGAACGAAAAGAATTAGTAGAATTATTGCGTAGTAGAGGTATTACTGACGAAAATGTTCTTTCCGCAATGATGAAAGTTGAGCGACATTTATTTGTCGATCAGATGTTTGTCAATCGCGCATATGAAGACAACGCGCTGCCGATTGGAAGTGAACAAACAATTTCGCAGCCGTACACCGTTGCTTTTATGACGCAGGCACTTCGTCCGAAGAAAGACATGAAAGTTCTTGAGATTGGAACAGGTTCAGGGTATCAAGCCGCAGTGCTTGCAACGATCGGATGCAGAGTGTTCACCATTGAACGCCATCTCAGTTTATTGAATAGTGCGCGAAAACTTTTTGATGCACAACATCTGCGTATTGCGGCAAAAGGGGGGGATGGCACTGTCGGTTGGTCTGAACATGAACCATACGATGCGATTATTGTCACCGCGGGCGCGCCATCAA
>JANONI010000158.1:0-2488 GCA_031420755.1 Bacteroidota bacterium
CCCATAAAACCGGGAACAGCATTCAGAACTATGTCGCAATCGGAAAGAAGCGTTTGTAATTGTTCTTTATTAGAAAGATTTGCTTCTATCGTTCGGATAGGAAGTTCGGCGGGAATTTTATCAAGATTTTTTTTATTAAGATCAGCGACCGTAACTTGAAATGTTGAATCTTTTGCTAAATCAATCGCCATTGGGCAGCCAACAAGACCTGAACCTAAGACTAATACCTTCATACTTTCTCCAAATAATTATCATGAATATTCTGCACCCCTCTATGAGTTGCAGTGCTCTAATTAGATGAAGAACTATTATAATCCGCTGAACCGATTCATATACCGAATTGCCTCGTTCAGGTTTTTCATGACTGCATACCAGTGTTTGTTTTGCTCTTGGGTGTTCACCGCGTTATGTAAACTACATTTAGGTTGAGTTGATATTAAGTATAACGGATTACTATCAATGTATCGAAGCGAGTTCAAGAAATCAAGAAAGAAAAAATTAAATACATTCTAAAAAATCTATCCTGCAAGAAAAAATTTATTCACAGTATTTGTCTGTACGATAAATTAACGAGAAACAAAAACCCCCGTTTCGATGCTGCCGGAACGGGGGTTTTTGTTGTGAGAATATAATTTTACTTTAATCTTCGATCAATGCTTTTTTCTTTGATGCGCGGTTCCGTTCGTTCTGATCGAGAATTTTTTTACGCAGGCGGATGAAGTTTGGCGTTACTTCAACATATTCATCATCGCCGATCCATTCAATTGCTTGTTCCAGCGTCATCAAGAGCGGCGGTTCAAGCCGCACGGATTCATCGGTACCCGATGCGCGCATATTGGTCAATTGTTTTGCTTTACACACGTTCACCGTCATATCGCCTTCGCGCGAGTTTTCGCCGACGATCATTCCGGAATACACCTTTGTCTGCGGTTCAATAAAGAATGTTGAACGCTCCTGTAATTTAAACATTCCATACGCAACGGCTTCGCCATTTTCCAGCGAGACCAACGCGCCGCGCGTGCGGTGCGATAATTCGCCTTTAAATGGTTCGTATCCCTGAAAATTATGATGCAGAATGCCGGTTCCTTTTGTCTGCGTCATAAATTCATTTCGGAATCCGATGAGACCGCGTGCCGGAACAAAAAATTCTATCCGCGTATTGCCGTTCGCAGAGATCATATTCTTCATCTCGCCTTTGCGTTTACCAAGGTTTTCAATGACGGCTCCGGTAAATTCATCAGGAACATCAATAACAACATGTTCGATCGGTTCCGATAAAACATCATCTATACGTTTGAAGATTACTTGCGGGCGGGAAACCTGTAACTCAAATCCTTCGCGGCGCATATTTTCGATCAACACGCCGAGATGCAGCTCACCTCGTCCGCTGACTTTAAACACATCCTGTGAATCGGTGAGCTCTACCTGCAGACTGACATTCGAGCGAAGTTCTTTCATTAATCGTTCCTGCAGATTTCGAGTCGTCACATATTTTCCATCCAGACCTGCGAACGGAGAATTATTCACAACGAAATTCATGGAGAGAGTCGGTTCTTCAATTGCAACAAATGGAAGCGGCGTTGGGTCTGCCGCATCAACAATTGTTTCACCAATATCAACATCTTCCATTCCGGAAATTGCAATAATGTCGCCAACGCTTGATTCTTCCACTTCAACACGTTTTAAACCTTCGAATGTATAAATTTTTGCCACACGCGCATCTTCGGTAACACCGTTGCGGTGGATGATCTTCATTTGGTTCTTAATATGAATCTTGCCGCGGTGTACTTTTCCTATTCCAAGCCGTCCAAGATAATCATTGTAATCAATTGTTGTTACAAGCATTTGAAACGGCTCGTTTACATCGCCCTTAGGCGATGGTATCTTTGAAACGATCGTATCGAACAACGGCTCGAGCGATGTTCCTTTGTCTTCCAATTCAAGCTGTGCTATTCCTAGTTTGGAAATTGCATAGATGGTCGGAAAATCCAATTGCTGATCATTTGCGCCGAGCGATAAGAATAATTCGAACACTTCATCCAGCACTTCGTGCGCGCGCGCGTCTTTACGATCGATCTTATTGATGACAACAATTGGCTGAAGATTTAGGTCGAGAGATTTTTTTAAAACAAATTTTGTCCCGGGAAGCGGACCTTCGGATGCATCAACAAGAAGGAGAACGCCGTCCACCATTTTCAGTGTGCGTTCAACTTCGCCGGCAAAATCGGAGTGACCGGGAGTATCAACAATATTGATCTTATATTTTTCTTTGGTTGTCTTGTCGGTGTAGAAGACAGAAGTATTCTTTGCCAGAATGGTGATACCGCGTTCTTTTTCCTGCGCGTTCGAGTCCATGACGCGTGTTATCATCTGCTGGTTGTCGCGGAATGTTCCGGTCTGTCTCAATAATTGGTCAACGAGCGTTGTCTTGCCATGATCCACGTGTGCGATAATGGCGATGTTGCGGATATTGCTTTGTTTGAACATT
>JANONI010000159.1:0-10297 GCA_031420755.1 Bacteroidota bacterium
TCGGCATCTCCCCCATCTATAAGGGAATTTTGGGAATTGATGCTACGTGGAAAACCGGTTACCCAAATCCGTTATCAATGGATGAAGCGATCGTGAAAAAAGTGGATGAGCGTTGGGATAGTTACTGGAGATAAAAAATGACAGATGTAAGCCGACCCGCTAACAAACGTAAAGCAGGAGCCGGTGCTTCCTTCGGGTTGTTTGTAGCAAACCGTGCGCGGGATAATCGGGTGGGCGGCTTTATTTTACGAATAAAAATAATTGTAACTACTCACAATAAAAATAAAGAGCGATGCCGAAGGCATCATACGTTTATAGAAATGATATTTTAAGAGCATTCGATGCCAACGGCATCGTACCAATACCTATCATCAATAAAATATATGTCAACCTATACTCAAATTTATATCCACGTTGTTTTTGCCGTCAAAGGAAGGAATAGTTTAATTCAACCGGTGTGGGAAGAACGGCTTTATAAATACATCACGGGAATTGTTCAAAACAAAGAACAAAAAATGCTTGCCATTAATGGAATGTCCGATCATATTCATTTCTTGATCGGGATGAAACCAACGTGTTGTCTTTCCGATGTAGTGCGAGAGATAAAAAAATCATCGAACGAATTTATTAAAGAAAATAATTTTACGAAATTCAAATTTAATTGGCAGGGAGGATTTGGTGCGTTTTCCTACAGCCACTCTCAATTGGATGATGTGATTGGATATATCAAAAGACAAAAAGAGCATCATAAAAAGAAAACATTCAAAGATGAATACATTCAATTCTTGAAGAACTATAACATTGCATACGAAGAAAAATATTTATTTGAATGGATTGAATAGTTCGATGCCGTTGGCATCGGATAGTATGCGAAGCATCCTTCGGATCGGTGCAAACCATTTGCTATAAACGTTACATCCCTTCGGGATGAATAAATGACACTGTAAGCGTGCCTGCACGCCGAAGTGCGGCGTTACGGCACGCAGGCGTGGCTGCACATCCCCCGTAATAAGTGGGAGCGGGCGGGCGACTGTTCCTACAAAATTTTTATGTGAGTAGTTACAAATAATTACTCAATGTCAAAAAACATTGCGTGAAAAACTTGAACTGAATTCCAAAAAAGAAATGAATACTTCCATACATTTTAGAGACAAAAATCTATTTCCAATCTGGGATAAAGTTCAAAACGGTCAGCGGCTTTCAGTGCAAGACGGATTGACAATGTTCGCATCGAACGATTTAATTTCTATTGGAAAGATGGCGAACGCAGTTCAACAAATGAAAAGCGGCGATGCTGTGTATTACGTCGTTAATCAAAAAATAGAACCGACAAATATTTGTGTGCTGTCGTGTAAGTTCTGTGACTTTGCCGTGAAACAAGGAACTCCGCAGGCGTATGAAATGACGATCGAAGAAATTCTTTCGAAACTCAATTCCGAGGTTCACGAAGTTCACATTACCGGCGGGTTGCATCCCGATTGGCCGTGGGAATATTATGTTGGAATGGTTCGAGATATTAAAAAAGCATTTCCGCAAGTTGATGTAAAAGCATTTACTGCTGTTGAAATAGATTTCTTCCACAAAAAATTTAAAATGCCAATTGAAGAAGTTCTTCGACAATTGTACGCTGTTGGGTTGCGAACAATGCCGGGCGGAGGTGCAGAAGTATTTTCCGAACGAGTGCGGAAACTTCTCTTCAATCAAAAGATCGGCGCAAAAACATGGTTTGAAGTTCACAAGACAGCGCATAAACTCGGAATTCCTTCGAATGCAACATTGCTGTACGGTCATATTGAAACATACGAAGAACGTGTAACTCACATGATGAAGTTACGCGAAGCACAAGATGAAACGAGCGGATTTCTTTCTTTCATTCCCCTCGCATTCCAACCGGGTGACACCGGAATTAAACCAAAGAATGATTTTACTTCGGCAATTGAAGATTTGAAGACAATTGCGATTTCACGATTGATGCTCGATAATTTTCCACACATTAAAGCGTACTGGGTAATGTTGACGGAGGAAGTCGCATCGATCGCTCTCAATTTCGGTGCCGATGATATGGATGGAACTGTGGGCGGCGAAAAAATTGCTCACGATGCTGGTGCAACAAGCCCAATGGTAATGGCAAAAGATAAACTCATCAAGATCATTAACGATGCCGGCAAAATTCCTGTTGAGCGGGATATCTATTACAATGCAATAAACGTGAACACAGAAAATGTGATCGGAAAAATTCCGTATCTCAATTCTGTTCCATTCTACGAACACCTCGAACAGCGTCAGTTCAAGATCCTTCCAATAGCACCACGACGAATGGGACAACTTTCTGCAAAAGATCAGATTGACGCCGGATTATTTTCTTTGATGGATTATTTTGCACAGGAACACAAGCTTGAATTGATGAACTATTGTATTGCAACACGCGATCAAGTAAAGAGCGTTATGCTCTTCTCAAAAGAAGGTTGGCAGGGTTTGAACGGAAAGAATATCGGGATTATCGATGACACAGCAACATCCGTTCGTCTTCTTCAAGTTCTACTAGAAAAAAAATACGATGTCAAAGCGAACTTTGTTCGAATGCACGCAAGTGTAAATGATTTTTCCCAATTTGATGCCGTTCTTTTGATCGGCGATGAAGCGTTGAAGGCAAATAAATCCGGCTTAATTGGATTTGATCTGGTGTTCGACCTTGCAAAGGAGTGGTATGAGTGGCAAAAATTGCCATTCGTGTTTGCAGTATGGGCACATAAGAAAAATCTTTCGCCGGATAAAAAAGAAGAACTGCAGCAGATCATTCTCCAATCGCTTGAAAAAGGTGAAAATCAGCTCGAATCGATCGGCACGCTCCATGGAAAAATGATCACAGTATCTCCTTCTGAGACTTCAGAATATTTACAAGGATTTAATTATCGCCTTGGTGAGCGCGAAAAAGAAGCAATGATCATCTTCAAAAAACTTATTGAAGAAGTTGTTGTAATTACGTAACTTAATGAACTTTATAACGACAATTAAGCCAATGGACCAACAGATTGTTACAAAAATTCAAGAGTTAATTCAGCAAGGCGAAAAACTTACGCCCGAAGGCGGCCACGAATTTTCAGGATACAACGCAAAGATGCAAAACCAATATTTGATGTGGCGAAAATCCTGCCTTGACACTATTGCAAAGATCGGCGACAAAGCGAATCCTCATCGTGAAAAAATAACGAAGGATGAAAATGGTGCGTACTTCTATCAAAGCTCCGCACAACTGATTCTTGAAATGGTAAAACAATCTCTTGTGCTTGCCGAAATTGAAGTGAGGAAAAATACTCCGGCTCAACCCGCACCAAAAACTGTAGTACCTGTACCATCGCCAAAAGTAGAACCAATTGCTCCACCCGCAGTGAAGCCTAACCCTGCGCCTCAACCCGCTCCAGCGGCTGTAAAACAGGAAGCACCAAAAGCGGCACCGGTTCACGTTCAAGTGCCAGCACAACATTCTGTCCCGGCTGTCTCAACGGAACAAGCTATTTCAAACAAACAAGTGCTCGTTCTCTCCTCATCAGAATCTGAGTTACAAAATCAGCTTTCTAACTTGTTGAAAGAAATGGGAATCGATGGGATTATGTTCCAACGCGGAAGTGCGCCTGATGCAATTGTCGGTTTTTTGGAAAAATATCCAACGGTAAAATATGCATACTACCTCTATAATCCTGAGGACATTAATAGTGCAATGTTTGAGCTTGGATATCTTATCGGCAAAGTAGGATCAAATCGTGTTTGCTGCATCCACAAAAAAGATGATGCTCCCCCAAAAGGAGTTCCCGGAATTACCTACAAAGAAATAGTTGTTAAACTGGAAGAGATCAGTTTCAGTTTAATTAAGGATCTAAAAGCTGCCGGATATACTGTAACCTTTTAATTTTATCTTTCTCAACCCTGTCAAGGTACTAAACCTTGACAGGGTTTTTAATTACGCTATGACACTTTCTGAAATCTATACAAAAGTTCGCAATAACCAACGCATTAATAGAGAAGAAGGATTGTTCGTTCTTCGCAATGCTCAATTATTAGATCTTGGTGATCTTGCAAACGAGATTCGTTTCAAAAAAAATCCGGATACTGCCGTAACATTTGTCCTCGACTCAAATCCAAACTACACCAATGTCTGCAATATCGATTGTATCTTCTGTGCATTTTATCGTCATCCGGGTGAAGAAGGTGTTTACACTCACTCCGTTGACGAGATGATTCAGAATTTCAAAGAGTCGGCAAAGAAAGGAGTCACAACAATATTGCTGCAGGGCGGCGTAAATCCTGATCTGCCATTCGAATATTATGTTGAAATGGTTGAGCGCACCGTAAAAGAAGTTCCTGAAGTGTATCCGCATTTCTATTCTACATCGGAAATCATCGAGATGGCGCGAGTATCAGGATTGACCCTGTCACAAGTACTGCAACGATTATGGGATGCTGGACAACGATCTATTCCCGGCGGCGGCGCAGAGATTCTTTCCGATAGAGTGAAGAAAAAAATCAGCAGTAAAAAAGGGACTTCGGCAGACTGGTTAAATGTGATGCGCGAAGCACACAAGATTGGATTCAAATCAACTGCCACAATGATGTATGGTCATCTTGAAAATGATGAAGACATTATTGAGCATCTTGAGGTGATCAGAAAATTGCAGGATACGTATAAAGGATTCACGGCGTTCGTACCGTGGAGTTTCAAACCGGGAAATACTCCGTTAGAAAAAATTATTCCAACCTACGCAACGCCGAAACGCTATTTGGAGATGATTGCCTTCTCCAGGATTTATTTAGATAACTTCGATCACGTTCAAGCATCGTGGTTCAGCGAAGGAAAAAAGACAGGACAAATTGCGCTTCATTTCGGCGCGGATGATTTTGGCGGAACACTCCTTGAAGAAAATGTTCATGCCGCTGCAAATTTTGTGAACAAAACAAACAATGAAGAATGTATCCAGCTTATTCACGAATCAGGTTTTGATGCAGCACAAAGAGGAACGTTGTATGATATTAAACGATTAATTTCAAAAACAAAAGCAGCTTGATTCACAGATGACCATCACCTTAAAGTTGACGGTCATCTTAAATTCCAACCAACATCTTTCCCTCTTCCAACAAACGGTTTAATTCATCTTCTGTTCTTCCTTCTGCATAGATCCGTATCATCGGTTCTGTCTGCGAGGCACGAATAAGAAGCCAGCGGGAATCGCCAAACATAAATTTAATTCCATTCATTGTGTCTTTGTCGAACAATTTGCGAACTTTTTCTATAAAAAATTCCTCTAAATTTTTAGATGGTTTAAAATGTTCGCATCGTTTGAATAGACTTTCCTTCCAACCTTCCGAAGGTTCAAGTTTTAGATCAATTCTTTTGTAATGTAATTCGCCGACTATGTGTTTGATGTCGTTCCAGATTTCATATAACGATTTTCCACTTATTGAAAGCAGTTCACAAAACAATAAGCCGGATAAAATTCCGTCTCGTTCCGGCACATTTCCTTGAATTCCAAATCCTGCACTCTCTTCCACACCAAGCAAATACTCAGTTCTCAGCATAATTTCAGCAATATTTTGGAAACTGACATTCACTTCATAGAATGGAAGATTCCAACGTTCTGCAAGAACTCGCAATTTATCGGTAACCGGAACAGACTTGATAATTGCACCGCGTAATTTTTTATATTTATACAAATGCCACAATAACAAAAGAATTGTTTGTTGAACGGAAATCCATTTGCCGTCTTCAAAACAAATTGCACAGCGATCCCCGTCTCCGTCGGTTGCAATTCCAAGAATGGCATCAGTAACATTCGTATTATATAACAACGGTTCAAGATTTTTTTCAATCGGCTCGGGCTTACGGTCGTAAAAATTTTGTTCCGGAGTTCCAAAGATCGTCTGTGCCCTCCATCCGAGCGGAATGAGTATATCTTCAAGAATCGTCTGTCCCGCGCCTCCCATAGAATCGATGATCACGCTAGGATTATTTGCCGGGTTTTCAGCAAAGGATTTAAGCGCAGAGAAATCGACGATTGATTGAAGATGAAGAAGATAATCCGAAAGAAAATCTTTTCGAACAATATTTATATCATTCCTTTTCTTCTCAATTTCTTCGTGTAAAAATTCATATACTTTGCGGGTTTCTTCAACAATAAACGGTCCGCCATAATCTGCTTTGAATTTTACTCCATTGTATGCGGCGGTATTGTGGCTTGCGGTGATCATTATTCCGGCAGAACAATTCAAATGTTTCACGGTAAACGACAGTACCGGGGTAGGAATAATATTCTCTGAAAAAAAAACAGAAATGTTGTTTGCGGACAGAACGCCGGCAAATAGTTCGGCGAATTGTTTTGAATCGTTGCGTCCGTCAAAACCAACGGCAACAGGTTTCGATGCAAGATGCTCTGATTGGAGATAGCGGATGAATGCTTCTGCAACACGAAAAAGATTCTCTTCATTGAATACTTCGCCGAGTATCGCACGCCAACCGTCGTTTCCGAATGTGATCTTACTCGGCTTCATTGTGTGGGGATAAATCGGTAAGAACCGCTGCTGCTGCGAGGTATTCGTCGAGAGGGACATACACTTTGATCGGATACCGCAACAGTGCGCGCCCAATAGCACTTTCAATCATGCCATCAGCCATAAAACCAGGATTGGTGGTGTTTGTAGGATTGACCGTTACACCTGCACTTTCTAATTTTCCGCGAATGATTTGAGCTAAATAAAAATCTGTTGACTGAAAAACCAATGCCCAATCTTCACGGACCTCTATCTCTTTATGTTTTTCGCAAAAATATTTTTTTTGTTTTTTGGTCAAGCACTCTGAACAATACAACTGCTGACAAATAATACATACTCCGGCAGCTACGGCAATCGGATGTTGATTACAAGAATAGTGATCACTTGCATACAGTGTACCGCAATGAGGACAATAATCCATGTCAAATGGGGCTTCGCGCCCGCAATTATCACATTCGTCGAGCGGCTCTGGTGCAGGAAGGGAGTCAACAAGAATGCTTCCACAATCGGCGCACAGTTTGGCAACATCTTCGTATTCTATTTTACAATTCGGACAGAATTTCATAATACTTTCCGCGACCTTTTGGCGAAGCCATCGAGACTGTGTCAAAAACTATTTGTATCGCCGAACTCTGTTCGGCGATGTTATTATTTTCATTATTTTTACAATTAAAAGTGCCGACCAGCCTATGGCTCGTAGAGAGGTCGGCAATACACTTTTGACATAGTCTCCATCCCTTTGGGAAAGGTCGCGCTTACGCACTAAACATTGAACCTGAAGTGACAGATATCTCCATCTTCCATAAGATATTCGCGACCTTCAACGTGAAGCAAGCCATTTTCTTTTACTGCGGCTTCTGTTTTGAATTTGAACAGATCATCGCACTTCATGATTTCTGCGCGAATGAATCCTTTTTCAAAATCGGTGTGGATTACACCTGCAGCTTCAGGAGCCATTGCACCTTTACGAAGTGTCCACGCATGGACTTCTTTTGGTCCGGCAGTAAAGAATGTAATAAGACCAAGCAGATCCATTCCTTCACGAATAACTTGTTGTAGACCGGATTCTTTCAAACCAAGTCCTTCTAAAAAACCGGCTTGATCTTCCTTTGGAAGTTCAGCAACTTCAGCCTCTACCGCCGCGCTCACAATAACAAATTTTGCACCTTCAATTGCTGCAATTTCTTTCACCTGCTCAACGTATGCATTTCCAATTGCAATTTCTTTTTCGTGAACGTTGCAGACATACATCACCGGTTTGTTTGTCAACAAATGCATGTCGCGCAAAAACATCTTCTCTTCATCGTTATGAATTTGGACGTAGCGCGCAAGCCTTCCGGTGGCAAGATGATCTTTTACTTTGATATAAAAATCTGCCTCAGGACGTGCTTTCTTGTCGTTCTTTGCACGGTGTTCTGCGTCCCGCACTTTCTTTTCGATCGTTTCAAGATCTTTTATAATCAATTCTGTTTCGATAACTTCAATGTCGCGTTTGGGATTTACACTACCGTCAACATGAATGATATTCGGATCATCAAAACACCGAACGACATGGGCGATCGCATCAACATCGCGAATGTGGGAAAGAAATTGATTCCCAAGTCCTTCACCCTTGCTTGCCCCTTTAACGAGTCCGGCAATGTCAACAAATTCAATTGATGATGGAACAATTTTTTTTGAATCGTAAATCGTTACAAGTTTATCGATCCGTTCGTCTTCAACAAGCACAACGCCGACATTCGGTTCGATCGTACAGAAAGGATAATTCGCCGCTTCAGCACCAGCAGAAGTGATTGCATTGAATAGAGTTGATTTACCAACATTTGGAAGTCCGACAATACCGCAATTAAAGCCCATTTGATTACATTCCAATATCTAAAGGGCAGTTCTAAAAATTAGTATTTCTAAAAATTTAACGCAGAGAACGCAAAGAGAACGCAGAGCCCGCAGAGAATATTTACATTTTTAGAACCGCCATAAATAACAAATCCAAAATTTAGCATTGTCTGACGATTTACCCGCCTTCTTTTTAGCGGGTGCGTTTCAATCGTCTGGCATTAACAATAAATGTTTGGTATGAATTACAACAAATATACAGAAATAATGGCGGGTTTCAAAAATAGCGCGACCTACCATTCCTGAGGGAAAATAAAATACTAACTTACAGTACGCTGTGAACAGATTTTTTTCTTTGAAAATAAAAAATACGAATGATCTAAGCGTTTCACTGGATTCCGGCGAAGAGTTTTGCTGCACAAGAAACCAAATAGCGGCATATTCGATCTTTACCCCAATACGAGAGGGTAGAAAAGCATAGTTCTACGAAAATTAGTTTTTCGCACAACATCGGGCAGTAAGACATATTATTTTTCTCACACATCCCACACATAATCTTGCAAATTACATCCGATAGTTATACATTATCGCAGAACAAAAAAGATATTTATTTTATTATTGTAGAGGTTTAATGAAACGCTCACCGTTGTTTCTTCTTTCATTCATTATTTTTGCATTCCAATTCTCAGATGCGCTGCCAAAATTTGCAACGCGTCAGGGAGCAAAATGCCAATCGTGTCATATCAATCCAACAGGAAAAGGGATGCGAAGTACATTCGGTTCCACATACGGACGTGAAGAACTTCCGATGGCTTCTTTTAAAGAAGCAACCGATATCGAAGATTACTCACCTGCGTTGAATGATTTTTTCACCATTGGAATGGATTACCGAACACTATTCTATTATCGTGAACAGAGTTCAACATCCAGCTTCTTTCAGATGCAGGGCGATCTGTATCTTGATCTGCGATTGAATAAAAAATTCAGAATTTATTTTGACAAAGGATTGTATTCCGGTTTTGAAGTATTTGGACTTGCAAAAGTTCTTCCGTTGGATGGCTACATAAAAATAGGAAACTTTGTTCCATCGTTCGGATTAAAAATGGATGACCACACGTTGTTCACCCGCGGCGGTCAGGAATATTCACCAAATCCTACTGTCATTGATGGAATCGGAAAATCATTAACCGGACTAAATTATCCCAAAGGATTAGGCTTCGGACAAGGATCAGAAGATACGGGTCTTGAGTTTGGATTTAATCCAAGTATTTTTACAATTACTATTGGCGTATTCAACGGTAGAAACGGCGGAAGAGGCGGTGCAGTTGACAGACAAACGAAAGCAATTGCAATAAGAGCGGACGCAACTATTCAAACCGATGTTGTGAACTTTACTATCGGCGGTTCAGCATATAATTTGCCGACCGCAGGCGGACCGGGAAAGACACAGATACTCGGAGCGTTCGGCGTGATCTCCGTTGACAATAATTTGACTTTGCAAGGTGAATATGATATGATCACCACATACAATAGTTCTGCTGCATTAAATAAACTTGTTACGGGAAATATTTTATATCTGGAAGCAAACTACATTCTCTTAAACGGTATTGATCTGAAATTCGGTTACGAATTTTACGATCCGAATATCGACAGAAAAGATGGAAGTGCAACTCGATATACAATCGGTGCGGAACTGTTCCCGTTAACAGGAGTTGAAATTCGCCCGCTCTACCGCATCAATCAGGAAAAGCCGACTGATTTTACTAACAACGAACTGCATGTCATGTTCCATTTCTTTTTGTAGAAGGAAAAAAACAATGAATATTAAAATCGTTTCGACAATAATTTTATCTGCAATGTTTTTTATCTCAGCATGTGATGATCAAGGTGATCCGATTGCTGCGGTCGTTATACCTCCCAC
>JANONI010000160.1:0-4941 GCA_031420755.1 Bacteroidota bacterium
AGAGATACACTTTTTTATTTCCGGGAACAGCCGTTAACGTTGGTGTTAACGGCGGCTGTGCAAAATTATAATTTGCATTGTAGATCGCTTGAACAGTCACTTTATTGAAAATGAGATCATCACGATCATCACCGAACAATATGGCTATTGAAAAACGTTCGCGCTGATTCTTTTTCAACGGAAATATTCCGGATGAGAAAACCATTGAAATGTTCGCACTGGTTATTGCCGTATCAACAAAACCACCGGTCATCACACCCCACATGATGTAGTCATATTTGGGCCATACACCTGTTGGACCTTTATTTCCTAAAATATTGATGTATGCAGATTGAAGACCGATCTGATCTGACTCATCTTTATCGGTTCTGTCAAAACTCGGTTCGCCAAGTGTCGGTAATCCATCCCCTTCGCCTTCATCGGGTCCTTTGTATTGCAGATCAAATGGTCCAACTCCGTCTTTACCAAGATCATCGTTCAATAGTTCATCGGAGTCCCATTTTCCATTTTTGTTTGCATCGGTATAACGTTGCCAATCCAAATCATTATCAATGCCATCGTTGCGTCTTTCATCAATCATTTTTGCATTAAATGCTGATCCGTTCGGCCACAAAGTACCGTCCGTTTTAAGTGCATCTCCATCATCATCCAACCCGTTGGTTCCATTTCCCGGACTTTCCAAAAATGCTTGTCCGTAATATCCGGTCTTATAATTATTTGGCAATCCTTTTCCGCTTGGCGCCCACGCATATGCCATATCCAATGTTCGGTCGAACCGCGCATCGTTATTCACTGAGCCTACACTCGGATCGGTATAAAAACCAAACACCGTTGAATCATAGTCATAGTCTGACATGTTCACAATATCATAATGCCAGAAAATGATATCTTCTGCCAAAACGTGGGTCCATTGAAAACCACGAACCTCAACACGAATCCCCAGTCCGCCTCTGGTAGTATCGGCTTTGATCGGATAAAAACGATTGAGTGGTCCGGTAAACTCTTGATCTGGTGAATCATCAATCACAAAATATGTTTCAAGCTGGGCGTTACTGACGCCGCGTCCGAAATATCCATACCAATAACCATCCCATTTTTTGATTGAATCTTCCTGGGTTCCGTACAGATCATAAAAAATTGAACGGGGCCATTGGTTTGGGAATGTCGATTTATCGATATTGATTCCCGGTCGTGTTGATACAGCGCTAACGTAACCGGGCACTGGTTCCAAACCCCAAATATCACGTGTCACCGGATCGACATCCATTTCTTCACGGTAAGAGGATTGCACAGGAGTGATATATTTTGTATTTCCAATTGCATCAACAATTTTTACTTTTGAACCGATCAGCAGACCCAAGCCATCTAAACTGCGATGACCGGTCCCTTTAGGCCATTCACCGTGGGGAGCGGAGACGGCACCGTCGAACCAGTCGGAGACTTCGCCGGAATTTTGATACACTGTGCGAACAAGATTACCATCCAATATTCCCTTTTTACGGTATTGGATATTTCCCTTCGGCTCGTTGCGAAACATTTGTATTTGAGGAGTTACCGGTGTTGGAGATACCTGTGCAGTTGCACTAATCACTGCAAGCATCGTAAGTATCCCGAGTTGAATTAATAAGAATGTTTTTTTCATAGATGAATTCGTGCGATTGTGGTCGCGTTATAAGTGAATTAAAAGTCTAGGTTAACACCAACTCGAACATTACGCGGCGAAGAAAATGATGTGGGATTATTCAACCACTGCTGCATTGTATTCAAACCATAGATCGGTCCTGCTTCTTCAAGAAAGATGTTTCTGTTTGCGCGTCCGCTTGCTGCATCAACGTTATATTCGTTTTTGATGTCGAGCAGATTATAGACGAGCATAAAAATATTTCCATTGATACCGACAAATGAGAATGATTTTTCAGCGCGGAAATCTAACGAGTATGTTGATGGTTTTATTCCACCGTTCTCAAAACGAAGACCGTTACTGACGCGAATGCTTTCGGTATAGGGGAAACCAACGCCGTATCCAAAGATCAAGCCGGTCATCCAGTTCCCCTGATCACCGACATTCAGCGACACGTTCAACGTTGAACGCTGATCCCAATCCAGTGGAACAACTTTTTTATTGGTGGCTAACGGCGGATCTGATTGATTGTTAAAAAATACTGTCAACGGATCGGATGCATTTCCTTCTGCGATCTGATACGTATAATCTGCCCGCAGACTGTAATAATCTGCAAAGCGTTTTTCCATCGAGAAAATGAATCCGCGCACGTTACCGTAATCGCGGTTCACATAGCGTGCATACTTAAATCCTTCGTGTGTTTGAATGATCTCCGTTCCGAGCAAATTACGGATGTCGCGATAGTAGATTGTAAAATCAATGCCGATATTGGTAAACAATTCTTGCTGCAGACCAAGTTCGTACATCACTGTTCGCTGCGCGTCAATATCGGGATTTCCCGTAACGCTCTGCAGTTGTGCAGTCGGTGCGATCAAATAATCCGTGTTTGTATAAAGATTGCCGAAGGACGGTATCTGGAAGAAGTGACCGTACGAAAAATGAATGATTCCTTGATCGGTGATCGGGAACGATACACCAAGGCGCGGACTGACCTGAATTTTTGTTTGTGCATATTTCATGGTGCCCGCTACGCCGTACGTCGAGTCAAACAAATGGTTTCGCATCGGATTCTTTAGGTCTGCAAGGATCTTTGCATTTGGATCAAAATAATCGAACCGGAGACCGGCATTGATGATCATGATCCCGTATTCCATCTTGTCCTGAATATATCCGGAAATTTCCATCGGCTGCTTGCTGTAACTTTGATTGCCGATCGTACCAAGCTGAGCGTATTTTGGTACATAGACTGTATCGTCGCTCGATATTGATTCATATGATAGGCCTGTTCCGTGATCGTACAAATTATGAAGTCTTGCTTCAACGCCGATAGCAACTTTATGTTCTTTTGTCAACTGCGATGCCAATGTCCATTGTCCGATAATTGACTTACTCTTGTTCTCATATCTTCCTCCCTGATTTCCGCCGGAACGGAATGTATTATCCGAAAGAGGAGATCCCTGATATGGATTGACATATTGGGCATCATACGGATTTGCATACAAATATCCTTTGCCAGTAAATTTGTTCAGAGAGAATTTTAATGACTGAAATGTACTATTGCTGATGACATGGTTGATCTGGAAATTCTGCATCGTGTTTTCACTGAAATGGTTCATAATGCCATCAGGTGTCCACTTGTACCCATGGTCATATCCCTTCCATTTTGCGGACTCAAAAAAACCACTGTAACTTAATTTTATTGATTCGAATGCATAGGTAAATTTTCCGTTGAAAGAATATTTTTTATACGGATTCATCGGAACATATGCGCCGTTTCCGGTATTATGATTGATGTACGCCGTGCGGTCATTTGGAATGGGGAATGTCGGAACTTCATCGGTTATCTTATATATTCGTTTGCCGTACAAATATCCTTCCTCATCCTGAAGACGACCCGTCATAAAGAATGAAAGATTATCCAATACATAGGTCGGTCCGCTTAAACTGAATTGATAATTCTTTGTACGCAACAGATTCAGCTTATCGAGATTCACAAAAATATCGGTATGTTTGGTAAGATAATCGCCAAAATATGCTCCAAACGATCCATGAACTTCAGATGAACCATCCTGTGTAACAATGTTAACAACGCCGGACATTGCTTGCCCGTATTCCGCATTAAACGTTCCGCTGATAACTTCCATTTCTCTAACCGATGCATTCTCCGGAATGAATCCCGCATTTCCACTCATCGGATTGTTCACCGAAATTCCATCCACGAGATATGCAACTTCATCGCTTCGTCCACCGCGGAAGTGACCCCCAACGACACCGGCTTGCAAATTAATCACCTGTGTAAGATTTTCAACCGGCATCAACTTCATCTCGTCCGATGAAACTGTAACTGATGATGAGGTAAGATCTTTTTGCACCAATTGCCGCTCTGCAACAACAATAACTTCTTCCCCTTCAACAATTGTTTCTTCTAATTTTACATCATACGTCGTGGTAAGATCGATCTTTACAATTATATTCCTAATGGTTGCCGTTTTATAACCAAGACTGGTTATTGTTAATGTATAGGTACCGGGCGGCACGTTCCCAATAATGTAATCTCCTTCAAAGTCCGATGATGCGCCGGATTTTGTTCCTTGAATGAGCACAGAAACGCCGATCACCGACTCTCCTGTTTTTTTATCCGTTATTTTCCCAACGATCTTTCCCGTCTGTCCCGCGAACAACAATAGTGGAAGAAATGACAGAAATAGAATTGTTGTAAAAAAGTGTTTTGTCTTCTTTAATATTTTCATAGAAATATCTTTTATGTTGATGATCACCAATGAACTTAATTATACATCATGCGATAAAAACAGCATTGGTTTGTGATGCTGCTTTTATTATATGGAAAGTATAATCATATCGTGTTTCCATGTCTATCATAAAAACTGCGGTCGCCGCACAATAACGACGACCGCAGCGGTATCTGCACAGATGCCACGCATCTCCAAGATGCTTAGCATCTAACACTTCTTTTATTTCAACAACAACATCTTCTTCACTGATGTGAAGGAACCAGCTTGCCCGCCATTCTTTTGGTGGGATTCAAGTTTATACACATACATACCTGTTGCAAGTGTAGATGCATCCAGGCTAACGGTGTATGAACCTTCGCTCTGATGTTGATTTACAACGCTCATCACTTCACGACCGAGAATGTCATATACTTTCAAGGTAACAAAGCCGGCATGCGGCAAGCTGTAACGAATGCTTGTTGACGGGTTGAAAGGATTCGGATAGTTCTGTGAGAGTTCGAACTGTGTTGCAACTGTTGCTTCTTGTTTCACACTGGTGACCCATTGCGGTCCAACCCATGTGTGGGT
>JANONI010000161.1:0-3886 GCA_031420755.1 Bacteroidota bacterium
ATATTTACGTATTTACAAATCAACCGAGTCAATTCATCGGGATCCATCGGTTTAGAGTAATGCTCAACGCAACCGATTGATTTTGTCAAAATTTTATCTTCTGCTCTAGTCTGCGCCGTGAACGCAATAATTGGAATATGCTGTATCGCAGGCGTTGCTTTGATAATTTTTACTGCGGTAAATCCGTCCATCACAGGCATTTGCATGTCCATAAGAATAAGTTCGGGAACATGTTGCACGGCTAATTGTATCGCTTCTTGACCGTTCTCCGCCTGTAATAATTGAATATCTAACCCGCTCCGTTTTATCATAAACACGATTAAGTCGCGGCTATCTTCATCATCTTCAGCTATTAGAATTTTTTTTGTCATCTGTTTTTATCGAAAATGTTTAATTTTTTTTGCTTTATTGAAGTTATGAAGCAAGTCAATGAGAAGCAACACTGAAAACGTTTTCACCGCTGTTCTAATGATTAGAATATGAAAAATGGGTTGAATAATAACCCAATTGATCATTCGAATATCAATGTTTAAAGAATTCTAATCAGCTATTACACTAAAATTACAATAGCGATGGAGGGGGTTTTCCGTGAACAGTCGTTATGACCTTCTACCGGTCATTCAGCCCGGCTGATGGTCTAATTTTTTTTGGAATGTTGTTCGATCTTTGCCCAGGTATCTTTTAAAGTAACAATCCGGTTGAACACCGGCGCGCCCGGTTTACTCTCTTTTATGTCTGCGCAAAAATAACCGACACGTTCAAATTGAAATTGTTCGGATGGTTTTGCCGAAGCAAGGATCGGTTCAACTTTACAGCGTTGTAATACTTTCAATGAATCGGGATTCATATTGGAAAGGAAATCTTTTCCTTCTTCAGCATCATCCGGATTCTCTTTCACGAACAGACGATCATACAATCGCACTTCGGCATCAACTGCCTGTGAAGCTTCGACCCAATGGATTGTTGCTTTCACTTTTCTGCTTGCCCGACCTGGCGGGCTTGCGCCGGGCAATCCGCTTTTTGTATCCGGATCGTAGGTGCAGTGGATCTCTATAATATTTCCTTTTTCATCCTTGATGATACTTTCACATTTAATAATGTACGCATATCGCAATCGCACTTCCGTTCCGGGCGATAATCGAAAATATTTAGGCGGCGGAATTTCGCGGAAATCATCACGGTCAATATATAGTTCTCTTCCGAACGGGATCATCCGCGTTCCTGCGGATTCATCTTCAGGATTATTGACGGCCGATAGCAGCTCCGTTGTTCCTTCCGGATAATTTGTGATAATAATTTTTATCGGATTGAGGACCGCCATCACACGACGGGCACGTTTATTTAAATCTTCACGAATACTAAACTCAAGCAAAGCGGCATCAATAGTGCTGTCTCGTTTCGCAATTCCTATCATATCGCAAAAATTGATGATTGCTTCCGGTGTGTACCCGCGTCTGCGGAAACCGGCAATGGTTGGCATGCGTGGATCATCCCAGCCGGACACATGCTTTTCTTCCACAAGTTTTAATAATTTTCGTTTGCTGAGAACGGTGTATGTAATATTCAATCGCGCAAATTCAATCTGCTGTGGATGATATATTTCCAACTCATTCAAATACCAATCGTACAGCGGGCGGTGATTTTCAAACTCAAGCGTGCAGATAGAATGTGTTATCCCTTCGATTGAATCCTCAATACCGTGCGCCCAATCGTACGTTGGATAGATGCACCATGTATTTCCCTGTCGGTGATGATTTTCGTGTACAATTCTATACATTACCGGATCGCGCAGATTGATATTCGGCGATGTCATATCGATCTTTGCGCGAAGTGTTTTTGCACCGTTTGGAAATTCTCCCTTTTTCATCCGTTCAAAAAGATCAAGATTATCTTCGATACTTCTGTTCCTGAACGGACTATTTTTTCCGGGTTCCGTAAGCGTTCCCCGTGATACTCGCATTTCATCTGCATTCAGATCGCAGACAAACGCCTTTCCTTTTTTGATTACGGTAACAGCGTGTTCGTACATTGCTTCAAAATAATCGGATGCAAACAACACGCGGTCTTCAAAATTTCCACCGAGCCATTTCACATCTTCAATAATGGAATCGACATATTCTTGTTCTTCTTTTGAAGGATTTGTATCGTCAAATCGAAGGTTGAACTTGCCGTTAAAATCTTTTGCAATTCCATAGTTTAAACAGATCGATTTTGCATGTCCGATATGGAGATATCCGTTTGGTTCGGGAGGGAACCGTGTGTGAACAAGCCCGTTGAATTTATTGGTCTTACTATCGTCTGTAATAATATCCCGGATAAAATCTGATTTTTCGGTAAGTGACATATTTTTTTAACGTGCGGAGGTTTGACAAAAATTATTATTAGAAAAATACGAAAAATGAATCGATTATCAAAAGAAGTCCTCCTTTAAAAAAAGAAAAGAAGCCGTACACTTATTCAGCATACGGCTTCTTATAGTATTACTTTTTTCTACAACAGTTGGAACTATTTCAAAAGCATCATCTTCTTGGTAGAAATGAACGATCCTGCTTCAATACGGTAGATGTACATTCCGGAAGCAACCGGCGTATTTTGATTATTTCTGCCGTTCCATTCTATCTTGTTCGTACCTGCAGCAACATCGCTGTTGATGAGTGTGCGAATTTCACGTCCAAGAACGTCGTATATCTTTAATGAAACTTTTGCATCATTCGGCAGTGCGAACTGAATCATCGTTGTCGGATTGAATGGATTTGGATAATTTTGTTCCAAAGCAAATTCCGTCGGAACAATATCCGATACGCGCTTTACGGATGTCAAGGTTCCTTGTCCCGGTACTAACTGACCTCGAATTTCACCTCCGGTATTTACCGCTGTATGGATATTGATATACAACGCTTCATTGAAAAGAGAATCAACCAATGCGCCGGTAAGCGGTTGGGTTACATCAGTTGTTTTCCATGAGCCTGTGGAATTTCCATTGGTGAATGTTATACCTTTTACAACACCGCCGTTGATTCCCCTTTGAGCATTATGGAAATGAGAATTCGTGACAGCTCCGGTAAGATTATTTACCGTAAAGTTATAGCTTAGCTCGTCTTGATTCGGATTAAGTGTTACCCAGCCCGTTCCCCTTCCATTACCGATTTTTCCCGCTTGTGCATTATCTAAACCAACGGCAATCCCAAATCCGGTTAAGAGTTCGATCTGACCGCGAATTTCACCACCCGGATGAGCCGCTGTATGAATGTTTACATATAAACGGCCACGAACCAATGCCATCACCAATGAATCGGTCAACTTATTTGTCAAATCTAATGACGACCAAACACCTGATGCAGTGTTTCCGAAAAAAGCGAGCGGCTTTACGACAGGACCGGAAACTCCCTTTGCACCGTAATGAATATGCGCACCGGTAATATCACCGGAAAGTTCGGAAACTGTGATGCGATAATGTAAATCTTCGCTCGCTCCAGATTGGAATAACATCGCCGCTGTACCTTGCCCTGGTTTATTCGTTCCTGCTTGAGCACTGTCTATAAGTGCTGCAAATCCGTATCCGCCAACAAGTCTTACTTGTCCGCGAATTTCGCCGCCGGGATTTTGAGAAGAGTGTACGTTGATGTACAATCGTCCGCGCATAAGTTCGGCGACCAATTGATCGGTTAAAGGTTGTGTACCGTCAGTTTTTTTCCATTCACCAATCGCTGTTCCATTCACAAAGGTAATATTTTTTACTACACCGCCGTTGGAATCTGCCGGTGCATTGTGAAAATGTGAAGCAGTCAACGTACCTTCAAGACCTTCAATCGTTACGCTGTATTTAACTGTAGAACGATCTGCATTCAGAAATACTACAGCTGTTCCGTTTGCAGCGGATTGTGTC
>JANONI010000162.1:0-1714 GCA_031420755.1 Bacteroidota bacterium
TCGTTTAACCATTGATAGATTTTTTTCATGCAGTCCTCATGCTATTTTAGAAACTATCACATTGTCACCCTGAAGTGTGACACGATATTCTGATAAAGGACGCGGTGGTGGTCCGGAAATATTCCGCCCGTTAAGATCAAATTTTCCGTTATGGCATGCACACCAAATCAATCCTAAATCGTTCTTGTATTGAACCGTGCAATCTAAATGCGTACAGGTAGCAGAAAATGCTTTAAAATTACCTTGAGCGGTGCGGATGAGTAAGACCGGTTTATTGCCAAACTTTATTATTTGACCTGAATTTAATGCTATGCTCGTACTTTTACCAACATTCACACTATTAACTTCTACTTCGGCCTGCGTTGGCGGTTTAAGGTAGGATATAACCGGATAGAGGACAACGCCTACCCATGCGAGGAAGCTGCCACCGAGAATGTATTTTAAAAAATCTCGTTTCCCTTGTTGAGTGTTTTCTGGCATTGGATTCCTTTCATCTATCTGTTAGTGTAAAAACATAACTTGCAGAGAATATAAAATATAATCCGTCAAAAGAAAACATTTAATTTCAAAAATTAAAATATTGTCCTCGCTACAATTTATTGAAAAAATTACTCTCCCTTGTGGCAATCATTACAATTCATCGTTTTCCACGAATCTCCAATATCAATCGGGTGCTTAAATTCAAGTCCTTTTATAGAATTTGAAGTAACTTCGGAAAATTGACCTTGCGATGAAATTGTATGGCACAAATTACAATCTTTCGATAACACTTTGCCAGTTTTTTTTGATACGTGTTTTCCATCATGGCATCGGAAACAACCTGCATACGAATAATGACCGATATTATTTGGAAAATTTTTCCAGTTTGTTTTCATCTCCGGGAAAATATTTCGAGCGTACGTGCGCCTTAAGTTACTCACAACCGAATCGATTTCACTCTTGCGTGTTTTTGCAATCGCCGGATATTTAAGGTTATAATTATCCCACACAGTACTTTCGATACCTTTCATTGCTTCATCATTAGTTTTATACTCTTTTGTAAGAGCTGAGGAGGCAATAGTCCGAACGGAAGGTAATGATGGAGGTATCCATCCTAATTTCATTAAACTATTAATTGATTCTTCTGGAGTTCGGTAAATATGTGTTGGTCTATTATGGCAATCTATGCAATCCATTTTCCTTGTTTCACCTTTTTCCAATTTTGTTTTATCAAACTCATCGGTCGTAACATATTCGTCGTCTTCGTTAGTACCATCATGACGCACCCGAATTACCGGTATATCTTGACGTCGTTCATCAATGGCGGTATAGGTAACATGGTTGTTAATATTCATATGCCAATGAATTCCTGAGGTTACTCCTGTTTCTGGATTTCCACCTCCAATTTTCATCAATAACGAAATTGTCCATGGAGTATTTTTTTCGTCTGGCATGTAATATGTTCGTACGATTTGTTTATCTCTATAAAAATGTTTAGGCCAATGACATTGTTCACACGTTCCCTGTGCAGGACGTAAATTATGCACCGGAGTTGGAATGGGACGTGAATACTTTTCGAACAGCACCGAATACACCTGATATGCTCCTGTTAATTTTGATTTCACATACCAATCGGCACCAGTACCAACGTGGCATTCTGCGCAAGTAACTTTTGCATGGGGCGAAAACATATACGCAGTGTATTCTGGTTTCATGACAGCGTGGCAAACTTCAC
>JANONI010000163.1:0-8382 GCA_031420755.1 Bacteroidota bacterium
CTATTATTCCAAATACGCTGTTTGCTTTTCTTGGCGCGTTGATCGGGTGGAATGTGTTTAAACCAAAAACATAAACATTCTCGCTGCAAGCAGAAAAACCTTGTAACTACACAGCGTGATACATTGCCACACCTGCCCGCCTGCCAACTAAAAAAAATATGGCGGGCAGGTGTGGCTTAAATTTTTTTGGTGGGTAGTTACAAAACCTTACTTCAACACAATTCTAAATGTTGTTCCTTCGCCGACTGCGCTTTTGAGGACAGAGAGTTTTCCGTTGTGATATGTTTCAATAATCCGTTTACAAAGAGAGAGTCCTAAACCCCAGCCCCGTTTTTTTGTGCTGAATCCCGGTCTGAAAATATCTTTTTGATACGATGAATCAATTCCTTTTCCGGTATCTTTCACATCAATTAGCGTCTTCTTTCCATCAGTCGAAAGTATAAAGACGATCGATCCTTTCCCGTCTTCCATTGCGTCGAGCGCATTTTTAACAAGATTTTCGATCACCCATTCAAAAAGTTCGCTGTTGATCTTCGCGATAATTACAGCATTAGCGTTAATGGAAATATCAACTTTCTTTCCCGTTTGCGGAATTCGCTTTTGGAAATATGCAATTGAACGATTGATCACTTCAACAATATTTTCCTCTTTCAAATCCGGTTTCGATCCAATCTTCGAAAATCGTTCAGCAACCTTTGTCAGTCGGCGCGCATCATTCTCAAATTCAGTAACTGTTTCCAAAATTTTCGGGTGCGTTTCGGACTGATGTTTCAATAATTCAATCCAGCCCATCATGCTGGTAAGCGGCGTTCCAAGTTGATGCGCCGTTTCACGCGCCATTCCAACCCAGATATTACTTTGTTCACTTCTTTTGATATAACTAAATCCAATGTATCCCACCAAAATAAACAGTGCAGCAATTACAAACTCTATAACCGGCAGCCAGCGCAATTGACCGATGAGTGGAGATTCGCCATAGTGAAGTATGCTGAGCACGAGTGAATCTTGATATGTGACAAGAATCGGTTTGTTTTCTTTATCCATCGCTTTCGCCATTTCGAGGAGGATCGTTTTCTTTTTTTCTTCGGAGAATGTGGAATCAAGCGAAATATTTTTTGTCGTATTGATTTCGGTGTCGGTTCCGTTAGTAAGAATCACCGGAAAATCTATTGCGCCAATGATCTCGTCGAAGATGAATGTATAATCCGTGCCGGCAGTAGGAGTGCTGTTTGCAATATACTCAAGCGAACGAGCATACAGCGCGGCAGTTTCCCGCTGTTTTTTTTGAAGTTCGGTAACAAGGTTGTGAGTGTAGAGAAGAATGGGAATTGCGATACACACTGCAGCAACAAGCAATGCAATTTTTATTCTGCTGGATTTTGGGCTGCGGGTGTTGAGTTCTTTCATAGGAGAACAATAGAATGTCGCGCAATGGTTAGTCGAAGCGCGACATCAGATTATGTGAAAAAATATTATCGAACAATCGTTTGATCTCTTCGCGCGCCCACAGAGACGAGCGAAACTTTCACACCGGAAAGTTTTTCGATCGTTTCAACATATTTCATTGTTCGTTTGGGAAGTTGTTTCCATTGTTTTGCTTCGGAGATATTTTCATTCCAGCCCTTATAGGATTGTAACACAGGTTCTACACTTTCCAATGTCTGCACATCGGTAGGAAATAATTTCAGTCTTTTTCCATCTTTCTTATAACCAACACAGATCTGTATTTCGTCGAATTGATCGAGCACATCAAGTTTAGTCAACGCAATTTCGGAAACTCCATTTATCATCAATGAATATTTTAGACTAACCATATCAAGCCATCCGCAGCGGCGCGGGCGCCCAGTTGTTGCGCCAAACTCACGACCGATCTTGCGCAGTGTCTCGCCGGTTATCTCATGTAATTCAGTAGGGAAGGGACCATTTCCAACCCGTGTTGAATATGCTTTTACAATTCCAATAATTGATGTTACGGAAGTCGGCGGAATTCCAAGTCCGGTGCATGCGCCGCCGCTGGTCGGGTTGGATGATGTAACGTACGGATATGTTCCGTGATCAACATCCAGCAGCGCACCTTGTGCGCCTTCGGCAAGAATTTTTTTCTTTTTGCTCAATGCGTTGTTCAATAATGCAGATGTATCGGTGATGAACGGATCGATTTTTTTATCGAACTCCTGATATTCGTTAACGATCTTATCAACATCAATCTCCGCAGAACCGTACACTTTACTGAGCAGTTGATTTTTTTCTTCAATGTTGCGCGTTAATTTTTCACGGAGCACTTTTCTGTCGAGCAGATCTACAACGCGAATTCCTGTGCGCATATATTTGTCAATATACGCCGGACCGATGCCCCGTCCTGTTGTACCGATTTTTTGTGCGCCTTGCTCACGGATATTATCGAGCAGTTTGTGGTACGGCATGATCAAATGCGCATTATGACTGATGAACAATCGTCCGTCGATCTTGATTCCGAACGATTTGATCATTTCAATTTCGTCCATCAAAGCAACGGGATCGATCACTACGCCGTTACCGATAACGCATTTCACATTTTTTTGAAAAATTCCAGACGGAACGAGATGAAGAACGTATGTTTTATGCGAAGCACCCTTCGGGTCGCCGATTACAACGGTGTGTCCGGCATTTGCTCCGCCTTGATATCGGGCAACGATATCGATCTTTTCGCTGAGCATATCAACGATCTTTCCTTTACCTTCATCGCCCCATTGGGCACCAACAACAATTGATACTGGCATATTAAAATTCTATTTGAGTTTGAGATGGGAAATAAATAAATCACTGACTTAGTATAACAAGATTTGTCTGTAATCTCAACCGGTAAGAACGGATAAATTCTTGCGTAATCTTGCAACTCCATTCATTTTTGACTAATTTCATTTCAGACGATACAGTTTATATTAAATACAATGTCGCAATCCAAAAAAACTTCCTCAACCATACGATTTGCTCCACCCGCTAAAACCAGAGAGGAAGTTCTCGCTCAACGAAGACTCGATTCACGAGCGGAAGATTCCCGAAATATCAAAGCCGCTCTTAAAGGAGACCAAGTTTCCTATCGTGCTATTATGAAAAAATATCACGATCAGGTGTACAATCTATTGTATAGAATGGTGCATGATAAAGATGAAGTGGAAGACCTTACGCAGGAAGCGTTCATTAAAGCATTCAATTCCTTAAAAAATTTCAACGAAGAATTTGCATTTTCCACGTGGCTCCATAAAATCGCAACGAACAATTGTATCGATTATATCCGTAAACGAAAATTGCAGACGTTTTCCATTGATAAGCCGTTGGAATCGAAAGATGGAGAATATAGTTTTGAAATTCCTGATTCCACATACATTCCCGATAAAACACTGATAGCAGGGCAGCGTTCCAAGATTTTGGAAGATGCAGTCAATTCACTTCCAGAAAAATATCGCCAAGTCATTCTTATGCGCCATACGGAAGATAAAGATTATCAAGAAATTGCCGATGAATTAAAACTTCCGCTGGGAACGGTTAAAGCCCATATTTTTCGTGCGCGAGATATGTTATATCGCCGGTTAAAGAAGAAAATTCATCATTATTAAGCGAAACTCTTTCATCCTAACATCGTAAGAAATTATCAGCCCTACAGAAATGGCTGGATTATGAAAAAATTTATCGGAACATATCTTGTTATCGTTACGATCTTGTGCGGAATTGTGATCGCACAAGATATCCATCGCGAAGTAAAGCGAACCAACGAAAAAGAAGTGAAAGTAAAGATCGAAGCATCATTCGGCTCTGTGAATATAGTGAAGGGAACAAGCAATAAGATCGTCAGCGTTCTCTACAAAAAGAAAAAGAACAAGAATAAGCCGAAACTGTATCTCAATTATTACCTTAATAAAAATGTTGGAGATTTGAAATTAGAAATGCATCCGGAAGATGCGGAAGTTAGATCGTCAAGCGATGGTGACGGCAGTGTGAATGTTCATATCAATAATTTTGATTTCCATTCCGATGAATGGTACGTGCAATTGGTAGAGGGTATTCCGCTTTCGATTGATGCAGAACTTGGTGCCGGAAAAAGTGATTTTGATTTTTCAGGTTTGATTATCAACGATCTGAGCATTTCCACCGGAGCTAGTTCATCAAAACTGCGGTTTGATGAAAAAAATTCAGGCGAAATCAAAACTCTTAGGATTGAATCGGGTGTTAGTAAATTTGTTGCAGATAATTTGAACAATGCCAATTTTCAAACGTTGGAATTTGAAGGGGGAGTTGGCGCATATATTCTGGATTTCGGCGGCGAACTTAAAAAAGAAGTAAAGGTTGATATCAACGTTGGGCTTGGTGCTATCACACTGTTGATCCCGAAAAATATCGGAGTGAGAATGAAATATGAAGATAGCTGGCTCTCAAATCTTTCGTTAGATGATGAAGAGTTCATCCGCAAAAGGAAAGGGATTTACGAATCCACAAATTATATCACTGCTGAAGGAAAAATGAACATCCTCATTGAATCCGGACTTGGCAGTGTAAAAATTAAACGCACAAAATAAATCTAAATTGTAAACTTGGCAAGTCTCACAGACTTGCCAAGTTTTTTATCAATGCCAGATAATATTGTTTTTACCTTTTTTATCGTTCTTTCCTTTTTCTCCCTTACCCTCGGTTCCGTTGCAGGATACTTTGCCTACAAGAATTCGCAGAAGATTGAAAATGAAATAGCAATGGTCTTATGGGGAATTATTGCGCTTGCGTGTATTGTGTTTGGCGGGTTGATCTGGGCGTGGTTTTTAATTCCCATCATACTAAATCACATTTAAATATTATCTGAAAAACCAAAAGCGGTATTATTCCAATCCGACGTAGGCGGAGTGGGATCTCGATTTATTAACTCACATTACGTAACGAAGAAAAATTTGCCACTCCCGAAGGGATGGAGACTGTGTCAAAACTATTTGTAACGCCGAACTCTGTTCGGCGACGTTACTATTTTCATTATTTTCACAATTAAAAGTGCCGACCAGAGGTCGGCAATACATTTTCGACACAGTCCCGATGCCTTCGGCATAAGACACAAAGGCACAAAAAACAAATATAGCTGATACTATGCAGATAAAAGATAAAACCAGAGTTATATTATTTCCGCGAAAGCGGGAATCTACAAAATGGATACCAGCGTACGCTGGCATGACAAATACTCCGTAGCGTATTATAGTGATGTTTATTTCACACCGTAATAGAAATATGATGCGCCGGCGAACCCTCCGTACAAATCTTTTTTTCGTTCAAGCAGTATAACCGATCTTCGGTACGATTCCGCCGCTGTTTCTTCCGATAACAACGAAGTATAAAAATTCTCGCCGAATGATTTGCTGATGTTGGATGTGATCGGAAACTGTGTCGCGATAACTGATACTGATCCGTTGAGCATCCATAGCAGCGGATGGAGCGTGGAAATATTATTCAGCGATGATTGAACATCCGACAAATAGACTATTGGAAATGGATGATACGAGGTAAACTTTTCCACAGATACTGTTACACCCGATTTTAGCGTGCTTCCGCTGGATAATAAAAATGAATACTCGCTGTCACCATTCTTTTGAAACGGTGATGATAACTGTAAAATATCTCCCGTAGCGGCAGACAATTTTTCCGGCGTTGCGGATAGGTTCAGGTTCGCTTGTGTATTCTTGAAGAAGCTGCGGATGTCACGCAATTCAAATTCCAATCCCCACCGCGAATCCGTTGTAAATCCAAACGCGGCGACATTTGCCATGCTCTGTACCGTTTTAGCTTTTGATTGATTTGATTGAACGAACGGAATGCTTGGAAGATACGACACAGCCATCATCTCTATCAGAGGCCGATCATTCTTGGTAAGAATGTGGAACGGGAACTTCTCCAAACCGATAGGCGGAATAATAATGAACGATTGCTTTCCGAATGATTCTATCGGTTGAATGAGAAATGAATAGAGTTCGCTTGCTGTGGTTTGAATCATTGCAGTTCTTGCTGATGACCGATTAAGCAAATCTATGAAGCGGTTCATTTTATTCGCCAGCGAATAGCCGAATGATGATAACTTTACGGCGGTGATTTCTTCATTATTCCGCACGATAAAAACCCACATTTCATTTCCAGCGAAACAATATTCCAGAATTGTAGAAGCAGTCGGTATTGATTCCGAAATGGAAGCGAGTGAAGATTTTTGCACGCCGTTCAAAAATGAAAATACAGGAAATTCCTGAGCGAGCGTGATGATATCGGATGATATTTTGCTTTGAACGTACGTTAGTTCTTTCTGGATTTTGCCTGCATAATTTTTATTCTGTCGCTGTAGTGCATTCAGATGAAACAATTCCAACTGTATGGCGTTCTTTTCGGCAATCGTTTTTTGAAGTTCCGTATATCGTTTGTTCTTCGCATTATCCCGAAATTGAAGTTGAAGTTCGCCAAGTTCGGATTGCAATTTCATATTTCGAACAGTTTCATAGAAGGAAAGAGCTTCGGGGAATTTTTTGTATTTCAACAACAATGAGATCAGATTATCGGAGAACCAGAATTCAATACTGTTTGGCTGCGAAATAGATGAACATAATTGTTGTATGTTCACCGGCAATGAATAGAACGCTGGAAGAACTGTATTGTGCGAGAATTTTTCAAATGCCCGTTTGTAGAATGTGATTGCTGCATTGTCGTCTTTTGAAAGCTGTCGAATCATTCCAAGTCGGTGCAGTGCAATCGCTTCGCCCAAACCTAATCCAGCGCGGGCAAAAAGCGTTTGTGCCTGCTCATACAATTGTGTTGCCCGAATTATTCCATCGTTCAAGTGTTCGTTCTGAACTGCAGTACGTTTTGAAATACAATCCGCAATACGCACCAGTAGATATCCGAGTACAATACCATTTTGACCATCCGGTTCGCTTTTTGCCGATTCATAAGCTTTGGTAAAATGGTTCTGCGCTTCTGCAAAAGCAAAATTCCTGAAATATAATTCTCCAAGTCCAATTTGTAAATGTTTTGTATGCGTTGAGTTTTGATATTTCGTCTGTTTGCTTATCAAAGAGAGTCCATATTCAAAATTCGTTTTTGCAAAAAAGAATTCACCAGCTTTGGCAAACGCTTCTCCGCATTGCAAAAAGAAGTGTGGTTCATTCATCGCTGTTGGATTTGATTGTAAGAGAGTTTCACTTTTCCGGTACACTTCGAATGCTTCAGCAATCTTGCCGATGGATATGAGCGAATTGATGCGTGAACATTCTGTTTCAAGTAAGTGCGGAATATCGTTCTGTGTTTGATAGAATGCCACAGTGCTAGCAAGATACACCAACGCTGTTTCATGATGGTTTGTTGCGGTATGTACAGAGGCAATATTCACCGCGGCGTTGGCGCGTAGTTGTTCTAATTGGTAGAGCTGGCTGCTGTTGAACGTTTCATTCAGGATGGAAAGCGCTTCTCTTTTTTTCCCCAATTGAAAATAAATATTTCCGATCTGAAGCATCGTTTGTAATTCTGCATTCCTATCGGCTGCGTGTCTATAGAAACCGCGGAGAGCGATAAGACTTTCTAGTGCAGAGGATAGCTTTCCGGAAAGAACTTGAGTGGTGGATAATGTAGAATAATTTTCCGCAAGTTTTGCTTCGTTATTTGTTTCTGTATGAATGTTGATACTCTCTATCAACAGACGCTCAGCTTCCTCGTAATTCTGTCTGTTCACGGCTTCTTCCGCTTGTTGTGTCAAGCGTTCGGCTTTTCCTTTCGGCTGCTGATTAGAATTATCACCGCATCCCAAAAGGATAAGAAGAGTAGAGAGTATGAGCAAAAGCTGTTTCATCATAGATACAATATAGTAAGACCTGTTTAAAACAAAAAGTCCCGCCGGAGCGGGATTTTTTGTTTTAGAGTTTTTGAAGGAACTTAGAATGCAAAGAAAACGCCTGCTGTTGCAGAGTTTTGCTTGCCTAGGTTGTAGTCTACATTGATATTGACGACAAGCAATCTGATTCCAAGACCAATTGTAAGACGTGACTTATTTTCGCCGGTAAGTTCGAATGCAACGGGAATCGTCTCTTTAACGCCATTACCTTTATCAACTTCAAAATTGTAGGTAACATTCATTGTGGATGATTCAAGCATGAAACCGGCGTATGGTGTAACATTGAGGAACGCGAAACCAAATTGTTTGGATGCGTTCAAACCAAATGCCGTTGCTTTAGATTCGAAAATGGTTCCAACTTTCAAATTCTGTGTGAAGAAACTTGCGGATACATCAACAACCGGAATTGGCAGCCACATTCCAAGATTGTGCTGAATACCGAATCCAAAATATTTGAATTTTCCAATTTCGGGACTGATTTCTAATTCCGGTAAATAACGGAA
>JANONI010000164.1:0-5442 GCA_031420755.1 Bacteroidota bacterium
CGAACTGCCGCGGTTACTCTGCAATCTAATACCATTGGTGGAACGGCCAGCTTTTCACTTGGCAAGGTAGTTTTTCTAGGATCGGCTGCAAATTTTAAAGTTCTCGCAGGTTCCAAAATTAACAGTACTGGTCTTACAGCGGTTAACGGAGATATTGGAGTAAGCCCGAGCACTGTAATAAATGGATTTCCTCCAGGAACATTAACAGGCGTGAGACACCCGGGTAATGCAACATCAGCTGCTGCGCAACTCGACTTAAAAGCAGCGTATGACAGTACCTCAGCACGACTTGCTGATTCTACTATTATTACCACACAACTTGGCGGAAGCACATACAAACAGGGAGTTTACAAAGCTAGTTCCGGTACATTTGGGATTACGGATACTCTTAAGCTTGATGGCGGCGGCGATGCGAGTGCTGTTTGGATTTTTAAGATGACCGGAGCACTTACCACCGCATCGGGCAGTTATGTGAAACTCATCAACAGCGCTCAGTGGTACAATGTTTTTTGGCAGGTTGGCACTTCGGCAATCCTTGGATCTAACTCTACATTCAGGGGAAACATCATGGCGTTATCCGCCATTACGGCGAACGAAGGTGCGATAATAAGCGGTAGATTATTGGCACGGACGGACTCAGTTTCATTATACAATACTACCCTTGGCGGAGTCATGGTGGTGACTACTGTCCGGACAGAATACGTACCTAAAGGGTTCACACTTTCGCAGAACTATCCAAACCCGTTCAATCCAACAACGACTATTTCATTTTCGCTTCCGCAAGCAAGCAATGTAACGCTGAAAGTATTTGACGCGCTCGGAAGAGAAGTTGCAACATTGGTAAACGAGTTTAAATCTGAAGGGGCTTATAACGTACAGTTCAATGGTTCTTCATTATCAAGCGGTATATATTTTTACCGCTTGCAAGCCCACCAAATTGAAGGCGGGCAAGCAGGTAGCTATGTTGACTCAAAGAAGTTAGTATTGATGAAGTAAAGATTCTTCACTTAAAAATCCCCGAAATCTTTTTCAGATTTCGGGGATTTGTTGTTCAATCTTTCTTCGCAGGAGAACTTGTCGTCGTAGTTTCAGCCGCAGGCTTTGCTTCCGTTTTCTTTTCACCAGCCGGTGTTTCTGCTTTTTTCTCTCCGCTGCTTTTATCCTTCGCGTGCGAAGCATCCTTCGGATAATCTGTCTGGTAAAATCCGCTTCCTTTAAATATCACTCCGCCGCCGCCGCCGATTAGGCGCACAAGTGCATCCTTGCCGCACTTCGGGCATTTTGTCAACAGCGGGTCTTTCATTGACTGCACTTCTTCAAATAAATTTTCGCAGTGAGAACATTTGTAATCGTATGTAGGCATAGGAACAATTTTTCAATTAACAATGAACAAATAACAATTAGAAGCCATTTTAAAAATACCCAATCATTGTCATTTCGAGATGCGCCCGCTACAAAGTAGTCCTTCGGACCTGACCGACCAGCCTGACAATGCACAGTCGGGCAGGTAGCATCGAGAAATCTTGTTTTTCTATTCAATAATAAAAACGAGATTCCTCACTCGTCCCTTTGGGACTTCGTTCGGTCTACGACTCGTAGAGAATGACAACAAAATTCATTTTTGAAATAGCGTCTACTTTAATTTTGCAAGCGCATCTTTCATCCGTGATGCTGCTTTTTCAAGATCCTGCATTGAGCAAGCGTACGATAAACGGATATTATTATTTGCGCCAAATCCGCTGCCGGGAACAGTAACAACCTGCGCTTCTTTAATGAGGAACTGCGCCATATCGTCGCTGTTCTTCACTGTAACGCCGTTATAACTTTTTCCATAGAACGAACTCATATTAGGGAAAAGATAAAATGCACCGGTTGGCTTTGTTACGGTAATTCCCGAAATTGCCGCCAGTGCAGGATGGAAATAATCACGACGGCGTTTGAATTCCGCAGTCATTTTAATTACTTCATCATCATTTCCCGCAAAGGCTGCGTACGCCGCTTTTTGTGCGATCGAATTCGGTCCGCTGGTTACTTGGCTTTGAACTTTTTCTGCGGCATCAACAACAGATTTATTCGCTGCCAAAAATCCAATACGCCATCCGGTCATTGAGTATGCTTTTGAAACGCCATTCACCGTAATTACTTGTTCTTTAATTTCCGGAATTGAGCCGAGACTGAAATGCTTTGCGCCGTCATAAATTACTTTTTCGTATATCTCGTCAGCAATAACAAAGATTCCAGTTTGTTCAACCACTTTAGCAATTGCTTGTAATTCTTCGGGAGTATAGACCGAACCGGTCGGGTTCGACGGTGAACAGAGAATTAATGCTTTTGTTTTTTTAGTGATCGCTTTCTTTAATTGAGCGGCGGAGATTTTAAATTCTGTTTTTTCAGTTGTTTTTAGAATCACCGGAACGCCGTCAACTAATTTCACCATCTCGGGATAGCTGACCCAATATGGCGCGGGGATAATTACTTCATCACCTTTATTACAGATTGCTTGAAGAGCGTTAAAAATAGAATGTTTCGCTCCGTTTGAGACGAGAATTTGTGAAGCATCAACGTGAATATTATTGTCGCGCTTTAATTTTTCAACGATTGCAGAACGCAGTTCCGGAATTCCGGCGGTGATTGTGTATTTTGTAAAATTCTCTTCAATGGCTTTAATTGCCGCATCTTTAATGTGGCGCGGAGTTGGGAAATCCGGCTCGCCTGCGGTTAATGAAACGACATCAATTCCTTCAGATTTTAATTTCTTTGCAAGTGCAGTCAACGCAAGTGTTTGCGATGCTTCCGCTTGAGCAACTTTTTTCGATAACGATTTCACGGTACAACAATTCCTTTCCAAATTTTCGGTGCGACGGCGTGTCCCGAAGTTGAATTACAATCTGATGTTACGCAAAGACATAAGATGGAGTCCACCTTGCCTAAAAAAATTGTGAAACCGTGTAATTTTCATTTCATTTGTTAAGTAGGTGGACTCCATCTGCTTAACTTTTTTCTTTGTGTGCGTAACATCAGTTACAACGACAGTTTTTTCTTCAGCGCACGATAGACAACAGGATGAACGAAGTCTTTAAATTTGCCATCTAACCGTGCGAGTTCACGAACGATACTGGAATTCAGATACGTATATTTTTCCGCAGGCATCAGGAACACGGTGTCGATCTTATTCGATTGTTTCCGGTTCATCAATGCCATTTGAAATTCGTACTCGAAATCCGAAATAGCACGCAGTCCGCGAATGATTGCGGTTGCATTCTTCTTTGCGGCAAATGAAACAAGCAATCCGTTGAATCGTTCGACAGAAACATTGGTAACTCGCTTCTGTTTAATGATTGCCTGAATCATTTCTACGCGTTCTTCGCCGGTGAACATCGGTGTTTTCGATGAATTCACTGCGACCGTAACAATCACGTTGTCGAATAACTGTGTGGCGCGTTCAATAATGTCCAAATGTCCGTTGGTGATCGGATCAAAAGTACCGGGATAAATTGCAATTTTCATAGTTCACTATTTTTTATGTTGAAAAAATGAAACGCTGGTATTTCCATATACTTTTAACACGGCAACTTCCCACTGCAACGAAGGAACAAACTCGAACCGCGTAGGATGCTCGATGATCAAATATCCATCGTGAGCAACGATACCTGTTTCAAATATTTTATTCGGAAGTTGGTTCAAGGTTTCCAACGCATACGGCGGATCGGCAAACACTACGGTAAAGGTACTTCGTATTGATGCGAGGAACACATCCACGTCTCCATAGACCATGTGTGTTGTAGGATCTGCTTCTAACTGTTTTACATTCGAAGTTAAAAATTGAAACGCATTCCTGCTTTTTTCAACAAAGATACATTTTTTTGCGCCGCGGCTTAATGCTTCAATACCGATGCTTCCGCTTCCTGCATAAAGATCCAAAACGGTTGCGTTTGTCCACTCTACGCGGGATTGAAGGACATTAAAAATTGCTCCCTTTACTTTATCCGTTGCCGGACGCACAGAATTATCGGCAACAGTCTCTAATCTGCGCCCTTTATATTTACCGGCAATCACTCTCATTCTTCGTTGCGCACCGCCAGACCGATCGCGGCAGTATATTCCTGCCGCCGCAATTTTATTTCATCTATATTTTTTATCGAATTGGGAAGGGAAATTTTTTTGAATGGATCCGCAAGTTCAACCTCAATAGGAGATATCTGCACTAGTCGTTCAGCAAGTTTTGGTGTAGCAATCTTGCCATGAAGAAAGATCACGTCGGCTTTGTGTTCGCGTGCATATTTGTCGATCACCGAAAGATCTCTTCCGCTCCAACTAATCGTTCTGATGTCCGAATTTTTTCCGTTCACAAGAAGGCTTGCATCAAGTGTTTCTTCGTCCATACCAATAACCACTGTTCTTTTTCCCGTTAAATGAGGATAGTTATACAGCAGCGCACTTTCTGCACAAAATTGGTCAATGTCCAGAATATGCATCGATCCGTGAAGTTCCTTACAAACATTTTTGAGAAAATTGACGAATGATTTTTTAATGGAAATAATCATTGCATTCGAACCCGGAAGCCCGTCATCACCAACCAGCGCGTATGGTTGAATGAGATATTGTTCCGGATTTACATCGGAAAAATAGTTCTGAAGTTCCCATTGTAAATGCTGATCGAATTCCTCGTCGGTCAACGATGCTTCTACCGGAATCTGTTGCAGCATTGCCATTTTTGTATTTAATCCGAACGAAAAAAAATGCGCTCCGGACGCTATTCGTTTAATGAATGCTTGAATTTCTTTGGCGAATATTTTTTCACGCGCTGCCATACCAACTTCGCTGAAAACCTCTGGGCTGTCGAAATCAATTTCGGAATCAAACGAACCAGCAGCCGTCAACGTTTTTCCTTTGGAACTGTGGGCGATTTCCACAGCGGTAATATGACTGCGTTCGATGATAAATGCGAGGTATCGTTCAGTGCCTGTCATTGAACCTCAATATGCGGTTTAAGTTTTTCAAATTTTTTTTCACCAATGCCTTTTATTGTTCGGAGTTCGTTGATCGTTTTGAATTTTCCTTTTTCATCCCGATGAAGCATAATCCGTTCCGCCATCGTTTCGCCGATTCCGGGAAGCAACATCAACTCGGTCTTCGATGCACTGTTGATATTAATTTTTTTTGCGCTAACAGTTCCACTGTCAGCAGCAAGACTGTCATGGGTCAGCGAAAGTGAGCGTGCCGTGAATATCGAATCGCTGACGGAATAATTGAAATTTGGCGCGCTCGGTGGAACAATGTATACTTTATACGCTTTAACAGCAACGCCCGCCATCAGTACTAGTGAAAGAAAAAGGAAAACTTTCTGTTCATTTTTAGTAAATGCAAAATATTCCGACAGACGTTTGAGAAAATTCATTTATGGGCAGTTCTCAAAATTAGTTAATCAATGTCATTCTCTAC
>JANONI010000165.1:0-9169 GCA_031420755.1 Bacteroidota bacterium
AGAATTTGTTTTCCTACGAGATAATTCACTCAAGTTCTTGCAAAATAAAAAATCCCGAGTTTCACTCGGGATTTTTTATGAAACAAATTTATTTTTATCGAACGGTATGCTTAGAGTGCAAAAAACAACTTCTCTATGGCTGAGCCGTTCCGTTTATTTTACTACCGCAAGCAGTTCAACATCAAAGATCAATGTCGATCCGGGCGGAATCGGACCTGATTGATTGTTTCCGTAACCGAGTTGCGAGGGAATGAACACTTGCCATTTTGAACCGACCGGCATCAATTGCAACGCTTCTGTCCAACCTGGTATCACACCGCCGACCGGAAACGTAATTGGTTCGCCGCGTTTGTAAGAATTATCAAACTCGGTTCCGTCAATCAATGTTCCTTTATAATGAACTCTAACTTCACTTGCAGCGTTCGGTTTTTTTCCTTTTCCTGCTTTAATAATTTTATACTGCAAGCCGCTTGCGGTGGTAACCACGCCGGATTTTGTTTTGTTCTCTGCAAGAAATTTTTCTCCTTCGGTATTTGCCGGACCTGACTGCTGCATCATTTTTTCCTGCGCTTTAGCCATCATCTTTTGCTGAAATGCCATCATTGTTGCTCTGACCTGTTCTTCAGTCATCAATCGTTTTGCAGATGTATCGGAGATATCTTTGAATCCTTGCAAGAATGTTTCAGGATTTACTTCAATACCCTGCCGTTGAAATGTCATACCAACATCCATTCCTATACTGTAGCTGACGCTGTCTATATCAGTTTTAAGCTCTGCTTTTTTTCCGCCTCCGCATGACATAAGGAGCAATCCTGTAAGTGCGATAAGAATTTGTTTCATGGTAATCGTTCTTTCATTAAATGAATAAATTGTGTGGTGGTAAAAATTTATATAAAAAACCGTTTCCTGAAAAAAGGAGGCAAACATGTTTTGTGGGCGTTGTAGGACTTTCCGCCTAAGGCGCAGAAGCTACGACCTTTCGCGTGTGAGGCGAACGCTCTGAACCAACTGCCTGTCCGCTCAACGAGTCGAGTCTTCGACCGTGCTTCACCTTTTTGCGGAAGTTAAACATCCTGTTAAACATTTTAACAGGTTAAAGGTACTCAATTAATACTTCTTTCTCAAACTTCAACCTATTCCCCAAATAATATCAGCAAGAGTTTCAGAATCCTTCTCAAAATTAAATTTCTCTAAATGTTCTGGATCGAATGAAAAAAGATATTGATCTATTAGTTTCTGAAATAATCCTATCTCCGCCTTTAGCCGCCAATGATTCCCATCTGATTTATGCAGAACGATAAATAATCGGTTCTTGCTATGGAACCTCTGCTGTTGTGACTGATGATCATAGAGCCATTGAATTATTTCGCGTTTATGTGCCGTTGCATAATCAAGAGGTTTCCCAAATCCTTTTGGAAAGACGGATGTTTTATGATCGAACGTAATTCCGTTTATCGAAAAATCTTTTGTTCTATCTTTTGCAGTGCTTGGAATTACATTTTGATGTGAGCAGAAAATATGTTCAACCGCTTGAGCAGACCAAAAGTTATACCAGCGGTTCAATGTATAATCAAAATATTCTTGATAGTTGGGTTTTGAAAGGAAATCAGTTTGTAGCTGTTGGATGAGTTTAGAAAATTCTTGAGTGTGATAAATGAAATTGGTCTGGCGATCCATCGTATCATTTTGTTTCTGTCCCCAACGATACGGGAATTGAAAACGTTTTTTTAGTTCGTGTTCAATGACGGGCAGTGATATTTTAATTGAATTGTTTTGCATACAAAGCATCAGTCATCTCCAAAGGAGTCATACTGTGTGAAAACTCTTTTGTAATGCCGAGCTCTGCTCGGCAGTTTTACTATTTTCATTAATGTACCGTTTATTAGCACCGACCTGAGGTCGGCGATCCGAAGGATGCTTCGCATACACTTTTCACACAGTCTGAGTCCTTCGGACCTGAGCAAAGCCGCGACAATCTTCTTCGACGCGCTTCGCTTGCTCTCTACGAGCCGTGCGAAGCATGCATACGCAAGGATGAAAATTTCAAACCAAAACAATCTTTATTGTCATTTTTGTTTGATGAGTATATGAAGATATTCGTAGGTTGATGTTGCCGTGTGATTCCGCTTTTCTGTCTTATCTGCTTTAAATCGTTGATACTTTTTCTTCCGTAAGGAATATGTTCCGTACTTGCTCATGATCTTTTGGATCGTTTTTTCGCTTAACAGTCCTTCGTTATTATAACTCAAAAAAATATATTTGAATTTTGCATTTTGGATAAGATCGTCGAATACGCCTGCAACTTTAGCTCTTTGACAGTACGGCGAGCGGTAATATGTTCGCAATCCAGTTTTTCCGTTTGGAGTGAATGTGTCGTACAGCGCAATCGTATTGAGCAAATGATAATTTGCTCCATAGTGCCGCTCGTTATACGGCGGATCAAGATAAAGAATATCTCCCGATATTTTTTTAATTAACTCATTGGCATCTTCACGGTGAACGATTGCTTTTGCTTTTGATTCTAAAAACAGCGCAGGCTGCAATATCATTTCTTTTTGTGCAGATGGTTTTAGTTTCTTTAAATATGCTCCGTACACCGAAGCAGTATTGGCAACTTTATCCGCACTTTCTAATAATGAAGCGAGCAAAAAATAATATTGATCCTGCGTAATACGCTTAGACGAATTCCATTCTTCTATCGTAATCCGAATCGCATCAATCTTCTTTCCATTATGGTCAGAAAAATATTGACGCTGAGCTTTTCCTCCCATGCAATAGTGTTGATAGATAAATCCTTTTTCACTTTCAAGAAGATTTAGCTCATCTATCAAAGAGGAATATTCAAACAGTTTTGTGTTACCGATATAATTTCGCATTAGAACATAACTGTACGGTTCAACATCATTCATTATTATTTTTTTTACTTCTTGTTTAAAATGTCTGCCGATGATTCCGGTTCCGCCGAAGAGTTCTGCAAAGGTCTTGTTTCGAGTCGTTCCAACAGTCTCTTGGATCGCAGTTTTGATGAACGATGATAATTTAGATTTTGAACCGATATAATTCATTGCAATTGTAAAGAGAAATAATGCTTCTAAAATATAAAACCTTGCGAAGGTTTAATGAGTATTTTCAAGTAACCTTCGCAAGGTTACTTGTTTTAATTTCTTTTTGAGGTTTAACTAACTAGTCGTTTCTTAAAAAGTATAAAACCTTGACAAGGTTTCTTTGACGATTACGAAAAACATTCAGAATTCACAAATCTATTTGCAGAACCTTGTCAAGGTTGTGCGAAACAGTGGCTTTTTAAGGGACGACTAACTAAGATACTGTTTTTATGATAGAATTTGAATGAATTGCTTATTCTTCAAAAATGAAAAATCCAAAAGAAAAAAAATACGAATTTGTTGCACTTTTCAATAATTCGCTGTGGCATAGATCTTGTTGCATATATAGGAAAGATTTTTAACACAAACAGAAGGAGGAGTTATGGGTGTATTATTAGGAGTTGCCGTGTATGTTGTTGTTCTTGCAGGGTTTATATTGTTTGGGAAATTTCTGAAGGATTGTGATGAGACGATGGTTGATATAATAAACCATTGAGTCGAACCTTCGCTGCCTAAAACGCTATACTTCACGATACGCTCTGTGTAGTGAAGGTTGGTGAAGTGCAGCTAAAAGTCTAATTTCAATTTGTAGGAATCGAATTTAGTTTAAGAACATCTGAAAAATCCAACATCACTGTCATTCCGAGGAACGAAGTGACCTGCCCGCTCTACGAGTCGTAGACCGCACACCTGTGTGCCGAAACGCTTCGGTGTGCAGGCACAAACAACGTGCCTGCACGCCGTAGTGCTAAGTTTCGGCACGCGCAGGCGTGCTTTGGCAGGCGGGCGAGGAATCTCGCTTTTATAGATAAATTATAGTGTGAGATTTCTCGCTACGCTCTCTACGAGCCGTAGGCGAAATGACAAAAGACAATTAGTTTTTCAGATGTCTCATTAACGCAGTGTTTATTTTCTTAAAAATACTTTTTACCGAAGACTCAGGTGTGATGTATGGAGAGATGAAATAAACTTGTAATCCTCCAGAGTATTCATATTTAAGAACGTATTTGTTTTATAGTGTGGAAAGACCTTTTCAATTTCTATTATTTCACTTTGCTCGCGTTGAACCAACTCCAACACACGGCATCCTTTTTTTTTATCTTCGCTTTCTTTAACGATCGTTTCAATTGAGTGAACGACAGATTTTGAATAAATTCCGCACAGTTGTTGAATAAATCCATCAGCTTTCGGAATGACAATATTTTTTTGTATCGGATAGTCAACGATGAATGAAATTGTTTCTTTGTTCATAAGAGGAACATCGCAACTGATAACAAATATTTTTTCGGTGGTGGAGTGTAGTAAACCGGAATGAATTCCTGCCAGCGGTCCGATTCCATGATGAATATCCTGTATCGTGGGAAGACGAAGAAATTCATATTCATCCGGAGTGTTCGTGCTGATAAAAACATTGTTGAACAATGAACTTGTCAGTTTCGCAATCCGTTCTATAATATATTCACCGTTAATTCTTAAGAATGATTTGTTGGTTCCCATTCTTGAACTTTTTCCACCCGCAAGAATAACACCGGTTATATGATGATACATTCTGCCAGTTCTCCCATTTCAATTCGTTGACATTCTTCTTTCATCACAATTAAACAATTCGCTTGGTGAAGCGTAACCATGTTCCCGGATGATTGTGATTGAAGCTGCTGCACGCGGTATTCGGAATTCGTTTCATCATATTCAATTCTGCCGCGAAGAAAATTTCTTTTTCCATCTTTCTTTTGCAGCACACTATTGGTTTTGGCGTATCGTGTGGTGAAGGATTCTTGATGAAACAGCGTATTGATATGTGACTGCACAAAAAGAATATAGTTTACAAAACTTGATACCGGATTTCCGGGGAGGCCAAAAATGATGAGAGGTTTTTTTCGTTTGCGATATAGTGCTGCAAGCAATGGTTTACCCGGTTTAATATTTACTTTCCAAAAAACGATCTCCGCTTCCAGTTGCTTGAATACCGTTTGAACAAAGTCGTGTGTGCCAACGGATACGCCGCCGGAAGTGACAAGAATATCCAACTCGTTATTATTGAGAACTTCAGAAAATCTGGCGTGCAATATCTCCGGATCGTCTGCAGTTATTCCGAGATTTATCCCTTGAGAAACTCCATTTGTTGCGCAGGCAAGAAGAGAATACAAATTGGACGCGCGCACCTTATCGAGAACGGGTGATTCAGCGATATCGATAAGTTCATCACCGGTGCAGAGAACACCGATGTTCAGTTTCTTGAAGACTGTAACAAAAGTTTTTCCACACGAAGCCAACAGTGATACCGTTTTGGGATGGATAACAGAATATGATGGAACGATCAATGAATGTTGCTTAACATCCTCTCCTTTTTTCCGGATGTTCATTCCGGCTTTCAGCGTAACAGTATCGTGTAATTGAATGTTGCTGTCGATAACATCTACATCCTCAATCGGGATGACACAATTTGCATTGATCGGCAGTTTGCTGCCGGTCATAATGCTTACGGCTTGTTGTTCGTTGAGAATTATTTCGGAATACTTACCGGCTGTTATCGTTCCGGTGATTTTCCACCGAGAGAGTCCGGGTGAAAAAACAATCGCATATCCATCCACTGCGGAATGATCGAATAACGGCAGATCAATATCTGCAACAACATCTTCTGCAATAATCCGTCCGACGGAATTGAGCAGCGGAACATCTTCATGGCTGGGAACGATGTGAGAAAATAGATTTGCAATTTCATGGCGTGCATCGTTAAACGAGATCATATTGCAACTTTCATTTTATTAGGATGATGAACAGTAACCTGATCTCCGACAGTAATGATACCTTCCTTGATCACTTTCGCAAAAATTCCTTCACGCGGCATAACGCAATCGCCCACCCGGAAGAAGATGGCACATTTAGAATGACATTCCTTGCCGATTTGTGTAATCACTAATTCAGTTTGATTTCCGATTGACACACGAGTCCCGATATCCAAATGGGGAAGATCAATAAACTCCGTTGTAATGTTCTCTGCAAAAGCACCGGGACGTAAATTCGGCAAACCTTTTTTTCGCATTGGTTCGATGCTTTCCAGTGCAAGAAAACTTACCTGTCGATGCCAGTTTCCGCCATGAACATCTCCCTCCAATCCGAAATTGTCAATAAGCCGAACAGAATGGACATTGGTTTTTGGAATTCCTTTTTTCTTACTTTTAGATATGGCTGCAATCTTACCGACAGTAGTATTGTCCATATTTATTTCTCTTTCCGAAATTGAAAATTACCGCTTGCTCCGCCGCTTTTAGAGACTACATGAATATCGGTAATAACGATGGATTTATTAATTGCTTTACACATATCGTAGATTGTTAATGCTGCAACGGAAACTGCGGTTAGAGCTTCCATTTCAACACCAGTAACGGAAGTTGTTTTAACAGTAGAATAAATGTGTACGGAGTGGTTTTCTTCCTGCAGAGTAAATTGAATATCTATTTTTGAGATAAAGATATTATGACACAATGGAATGAGTGCTGAGGTTTTTTTCGCGGCTTGGATGCCGGCAATGCGCGCAACGGATAGGACATCACCTTTTTCTATCGATTGGTTTTGCAGTCGTCCATAGACATCGTTGCCGATAAGTACTGTTGCGTTCGCTTCTGCGGATCGTACCGATTCTTTTTTGTTCGATACATCAACCATTGAGGCGTTCCCCTTTTTATCAATGTGCGAAAATTCCATATCATCCTCCGATGGAAAGCATTTGATTATTCTTCATTCGTGAAAGTTCGGCAGTATCAGGATGCTGCTCCCATTTTTTTAGCAATGATGTCTGGATATTTTTATAGATATCGTCAACAGAACCATGTTCTGATCGAAGCAATGGTGTAAGATGTATTTCCTGATCGGGTATTGAAAACAAGCAAGGTTTTACCGTTCCATTGGCGGCGATCCGGATTCTGTTGCATCCCGCGCAAAAGTGTTCTGAAACAGAAGTGATAAAACTGATCATTCCCGGATGTCCTTCGATCAAATAATCTTTGGCTACAGCATGGTTGTTAGGTGAAAGTGGGATGAGGTGAAAATGCGATTCAATATTTTTTTTCATTTCACCGTAGCTGATAAATAAATCATCGGACCATCCATTATTTGTAAATGGCATATATTCAATGAACCTGATATTGAGATTATTTTGAATCGCAAAATGCACAAAGTCAATAATTTCGGAATCATTAATTCCACGCATCACAACGCAATTTATTTTAAGGGAGGGAATACTGCTTTGCTTCACGGTATTAACTGCCGCAAGCACTGTATCGAAGGCATCGTGTTGAGTAATATGATTGTACGATGTTCGGCGCAGTGAGTCAACACTGATATTAATAGAATCAAGACCATGCTTTGCGAGGAAACCGATTTTGTCTTTTAGCAAAACTCCATTGGTTGTTATTCCTAACGAGAATGGAATTCGCGATTTCAATTCTCCTAATAACACAAATAGTTCATCAATGTCTTTTCGGATCAACGGTTCACCCCCCGTTAATCGGATTTTAGTAATACCATACTGTTCAACTCCCATCGAGATTATCATAAATATTTCTTGGATGGTGAGAAGATCAGCATTGACTGAATGAAGTTTTTGTGTTCGTGCCGGATTGCAGTACACACAATGCAGATTGCATTTATCTGTCACCGAAATGCGAAGATAATCGTGAACTCTGCCATATGTATCTGTGAGTGCCTTCATGAAATAAAGAGAAGTTTACTTCCCGCAATCAGCAAAATAAGAGCGAGGAAACGTTTAATCAACACAGTTGAAAACTTTTTACTTCCCGCAAACGATCCGATTGAACCTCCGATGACGGCTGCAATGACAAACGGAAGCGCAACAATGGGAAACTGCTGTGTGTTCGAAATATTGCCAGCTAATCCTGAAATTGAATTCACCAAAATAAATGGAGCAGAAACCGCCGCCGCAGTTTTTGTCTTTGCCCATTTCATTACCAGTAACAACGGCGTTAAAAAAATTCCGCCGCCAACGCCGGTAAGACCGGAAACGAATCCGAATCCCGCACCAATTGGAAGAGCTGCAATAGTTTTTGGTGGATGCGGCTCTTCATCCTGCTGCGGATTGAAGAAAAACCGGTACGCTGAAAATAGCAGCACCATTCCCACAATAATTCTAAACACACCGGAAGGTATATGCACATAGCCGCCAAGATATGCAAAAGGAACGCTTAGCAATGCAAACGGCCAAAAAAGTGAGAACGAAAAAAATCCCGCTCTATAAAACTGCACGGTGCTGATGAGTGCTACGATGATATTTAACGTTAGTGCCGTAGGTTTAATCATGATCGGAGCAATGCTAAACAATGTCATTACGGCAATATATCCCGAAGCCCCTGCATGCCCAACAGTAGAATACAAAAATGCAATAAGAAAAATTGCAAGAGAAATCATGATAATTGATTCAGGACTCACTTCGAACTCTCTATTGTTTCATCAATCCAACTTAACGCTGCCATCATAGACGGTAACCCGATTGTCGGCAAAGAGAGGAGCGCAACATGAAACAATTCTTCTTTTGTTGCTCCTGCTTTCAATGCTTTTCGTGTGTGAGAATGGACTGCGCCTTCCAATCGAGCACCGGTAGAGATTGCAAGTTTTACCAGCGCACGTGTTTTATCGTTTAACGGTCCGGCAGTGTGCACCGCTGCACCAAGATCTTCGTACGCCTTGCCGATGGCAGGATAGTCTTCCATAAATTTTAGATATCGTTTCGGAATTTGTGACATAACATTATCCTTTCTAAAAATAAAAATGCCTTGTTCTTACTTTTAAAAGAGAACAAGGCATTAAGTAATGCGATCTTTTGTTCTCCTTTGCAAATTTGGCAGGCTCATCTGTTTCCGGATGAACCCTTTCGGTTACGCTTCATATCATTCAGACGTAGAATGCGGAACTCGGAGATTATGTACTATATTGTATTATTAATTGATGGGCGGTTCTAAAAATGTAAATATTCTCAGCGAACTCTGCGTTATCTTTGCGTTCTTTGCGTTAATTTTTTAAAAATACTAATTTTTAGAACTGCTCTGATG
>JANONI010000166.1:0-5406 GCA_031420755.1 Bacteroidota bacterium
GTTTCTTTTGCTCAATCCGATTCTTCGCTCACCATCAATATTTCTGCCGGAACGGAATACTTCGATATCTTCCGTCAAACTTCGGATCGCTCACGTACTGTTGCACTATCGAAACAAACGTACGCTACACTGTCTGCAATGTTTGAAAATGATTCATTATCGTTGACCTATCGTTCGATAGAACACTATGCAGCATTCAATCAAAATGAATCCCGATTCAATGCTTCTCTAAAAAATTCATTGCAATCGGTACGTCTTAGTTTCGCAAGTGCTCTCTATTTTTTTGATTATTCTTTGGCGTTGGGAATTCCTCTCAATACACCTTCACATCCGTTCTATTACAAAGCAGCAGTTTTTACTTCTCCATTCGGTTCTCTGCTGAATTTTGATGTAGCATTGGAACGATCACCGTCTCATTACAACAATTCAATTTCCTTTCAAGATTTTTTTGTTCCTCTTCGAGATGTTTCCACTACTACTACTATATCGTACACAATTCGGAGCACGCCGTTTAGTGATTTGAGCAGCGCAATTCACTATTACGAATCCGACGAAAATAAAAAGGGAGTAACAACTGGATATGGAGTTACAACGGAGCATCAGTACTTTGGGAAAAAAATTTCATTGCAGTATTCATTTTCACACTCAACATTTCTTCAAACTGAAATCGGAACGGAAGAATTTAGAACTGACCTGACATTCAAGCAAAACAATCAATCCTTTGGTGATTTGTCAAACGGTTCAGGAAAACACTCAACGTATAGTGCGCTATTGCATACAAAAGAATTATCGTTTCCACTTTCAATTAAATATTCATTTGAACAATTATCATTATCCGGCCTTGGGCATTTCGAATCGTGGCCCTTCACCTCGCTCGCCGCTTCGATCATCGCCAATAGAATAAATTATCAGATCAGCGGTTTTATCAAACATCATTCACTCGAAACAAAATCAAATGTAGAATTTGAATCTTCGTCGTTAGCAATTACGGCTTCGTATCATCGCATTTCACCGGATGCCGTTCTTGAACATTGGGAACCCGAATTTCTCGTTTTTGGAATGAAGAATTTTACACGCGACCCATTCTCAATAAACGACATCCATCTTATTGGAATCGGGCTTCAATACGAAATACCTTTCGGTGACTTGATTGTTTCAGCATATTTGGAACAGTATATACCAATAGCAATTAGATACAGAGAACGAATTCCAACAGCACCCCCTTCTCCTTCCGAACCAACGAAAACTTCATCCGCTCCTGCTACCGATGGAGGCCGCAGAGCAGGTCTATTTTTTACAATAAATTTATAAGAATCATTAACTTTTGAATAAAGTTTTGCTATCTTTGCAACACCATTTCTCATTACGGTTTCACTATGATCACACGTTATTTCAATACCGGAAAAAAGAAATTCGAGTGGATTGATGTCATCAATCCGACTGTGGAAGAATTAAAGACCGTTGCAGAAGAACATTCCCTTCACAGCAACTCGGTTCAAGACTGTCTGCAGCCCGAGCATCTTCCAAAATTCGAGTGGATCAATAATAATATTGTATTCATTGTTGCCCGCGTGTACGATCATCTCTCGTTCCGAGATGCAGATTCTATTCAAGATATCAGCAATAAAGTGGCGATCTTTGTCGGAAATAAATTTATCATTACGATTCATCGCGGCGAGCAGCCATTCCTCGATGCGATCCGGTTAAAATATTTTGATGCCGCACAATGTGCAGATCCGAACGATCTGCTTATCAAAATATTGTATTACATTCTTCAATCGTACGTTTCTCCGTCGCTCACGCTGGAGGCGGAACTTGACCAAGTGGAAACTCAGATCGTCCTGAAGAATCAGACACACGCCGTACTGCGAAAACTCTATTATTTAAAACGAAAAGCGGCTGTCTGTTTACGGATCCTCCGGCTCTCGAAAACCATCATCGATAATTTAGACAAAAATACTTCCGCAACAGTTCATCAAGATTTTAAAGAATTTTATTTGAGTTTGGAAACATCGTACGATCAGACAATCGAAAATGCAAACAATCTGCTAAACCTGTACATTTCCATCTCCTCACAACGAACGAATGAAGTTGTTCGTGTTCTCACATTGTTCTCTGTCTTCTTTATGCCGCTGACATTCATTGTGGGTATCTACGGAATGAATTTCGACATCATGCCCGAACTACGTCATCCGTACGGTTATCCAATCGTCCTTGCCGTTATAGGTTTCATTACATTGGGCATCTATCTCTGGTTCAAGAAGAAACACTGGCTGTAAAAAATTTTCTTGACACTTTCCGTATAAATTTATACCCTGCGCTCCGAATTCAGTGCGGCACGTTCCGCAGTTCCTTCACGTATTACAGGAGGTTGTTATGATGAGCAAAAATTTCTGGGTTGCTGTTCTCGTTGGCGGTGTGGTTGTAAATGTTCTTGATTTTGTAATCATGGGCAATGTGCTTCAGAATATGTATTTCGTCCACATGGCGAGCATGAATCAAATGACAAATCCTGCGTGGTATATCATCGGAGATTTTATCGCTGCGTTCGTCTTCACGTGGGTCTATGACAAAGTGTATGGAAGTTTTGAAGGTGGAATGCAGGGCGGAATGAAATTTGGAATTTATGCGGGTGTAATGATGAATTTTCCTGCAATGCTTTTTCTGCATTTAATGTTCAAGAATTATCCATATTCACTCTCGTGGATTATGACAATCTATGGAATTATCTGGGCAATAATCCTAGGAACGGTCGTCGGCAAGTTGTATATGAAAGGTGAAGTAAAACCGGCAATGTAATTTAAAACCGAACCTTGTCAAGGTTAGATAAAATTTGTTTCAGAACCTTGACAAGGTTTTACTTTCCCCACAACACGTCACTCGGTAAAATATTTTCATCTCTCAACAATTGCAATCCAAATTCCCTTCCTTTTTCATTTGCTTGTTTATCTCTTTGGTCATCTTTTCCTCCAAGGACAAATCGATCCTCACCGATTTCAAACAGATCACCGATCATTTCCGCAAACGAATTTGAATTTGTTGTGTACGCAATGAACGCAGAGCCGAAAAAATGCTGCAGTTTATCCTTATCGCTCGACCGCTTGTTGTCATTCAATATTTTTTTGGGAAGATGCGCACGGCGCAGGCGAAAGAGTAACTCATTTTCAAAGGTTAACGGAATATAAACCGAACCTATGAGCGGAAGTTTCAATCCCAAGTGTTGATGATCCATCACCGCAAATGTTGCAATAAGCAGCGCATATTTAACATTGCCATCGGCAATCAGCATTGCCCGATCGAAAATCGCATCAACAGCAAGCGTGTCATCATAAAATTTTCGCAATTCGAAGAATCGTTCGTTACGAAGGTAGCGTTTAAGATGCGCTTCGTCTTTTAAGAACGGAGGAAGAAAATTGGTTAGGTCGATGAAGGATGAATCTTGAGTGGAGTAATACCAATCGTCGTTAAGCCAAAGACTATCTTTATTAACTGTCTGCGATGAAAGTAAAAGCGGGAAACAAATGAACAAGAAAATTGATAATGGATAGTTGATAATGGATAATGGATAATGGATAATGGACAATTGATAATTTTCCGTTTCTCTTCACTGCATCATTTTCTGATTACTACATCCTGAAATCTGTTCATTATTCATTATCAACTATCCATTATCAATTGATTTAAACCTGGAAAACTCCCGTCTTAAACTCCGCCATATTCGGATTACAATTTGCCATTGCAATTCCGCGCGAAATAACATTGCGCGTATCAAGCGGATCAATAATACCGTCAACCCACAATCGTGCAGCGGCAAACAGCGGATTAAGTTCACTTTCATACTTCGCCTGAATTTCATCGAGCAATTGTTTCTGCTGTTCATCGGAAATATGCGTTCCCCCCTTTTCCATCGCCTGCTCGCCGACGCTCTTCGAGCTTAGGCGAGCCTGCACTTTTATCGCAAGCAGCGTTTCACTCGCCTGCTTTCCGCCCATCACCGCAATCTGCGCGGAATGCCAGCCGTAGATCAATCGCGGATCGTACGCTTTTCCACACATTGCATAATTTCCCGCACCGTAACTGTTGCCGGTGATGATCGTAAATTTCGGAACAACTGAATTCGCAACTGCGTTCACCATCTTCGCGCCATCTTTGATAATTCCGCCATGCTCACTTCTGCTTCCAACCATGAATCCTGTTACATCTTGAAAGAATACTAACGGAATTTTTTTCTGATTGCAATTCAAAATGAAGCGCGTCGCTTTATCCGCGCTGTCGGAATAGATCACTCCTCCAACCTGCATCTCTCCTTTTGCCGTTTTCGTGATGGCGCGTTGATTTGCAACAATGCCAACAGCCCAGCCGTCTATCCGCGCGTAACCGCAAATAATCGTTTTCCCGAACCCTGATTTATATTCATCCAATTCGCTGTCATCGATGATACGAGAGAGAATTTGGTACGTATCGTACGGTTTGTTCCGTTCCGCAGGAAAGATTCCGTAAATATCGTTCGGATCGAATTTTGGTTTCGACGGTTTTTCGTAATTGAATCCCGCAATCGGAAAATGTCCGAGCTTAGAAATGATACTTCGTATCTTTTTCAACGCCGCTTCATCGTTCGCCATTTTATGATCGGTGACACCGCTGATCTCGCAATGGACTGTCGCTCCGCCGAGCGATTCGTTATCGATCTCCTCGCCAATCGCCGCTTTCACCAAATGCGAACCGGCAAGAAACACGCTTCCCGTTTTATCCACGATCATCGCTTCGTCGCTCATAATAGGAAGATACGCGCCGCCGGCAACACACATTCCCATAATTGCGGCGATCTGTGTTATTCCCATTGCAGACATTACCGCGTTGTTGCGGAAGATTCTTCCAAAATGTTCTTTATCCGGAAATATTTCCGATTGCAGCGGAAGAAATACACCGGCAGAATCAACCAGATAAACAATCGGCAGACGATTTTCAATTGCAATTTCCTGAGCGCGGAGATTCTTCTTTGCGGTAATTGGAAACCACGCACCCGCTTTCACCGTTGCATCGTTCGCAACAATCACCACATCCCGATTGTGAATTTTCCCAATTCCAAAAACAGTTCCGGCAGATGGCGCGCCGCCATATTCAGCATACATTCCATACGCAGAAAATAATCCAACTTCTAAAAATTTTGATTTTGGATCGATGAGCAATTCAATTCGTTCGCGCGCGGTCAGTTTTCCTTTTTTCTTATGCTTCGCAATCGCGTCGCTCCCGCCGCCAAGCATTACTTGTTTCGCTTTGGCTTCCAGTTCTTTCAACGCCTTCTTGTGGAATTCTTCGTTCCGCTTGAAGGTTTCGTCTCTTTTTATTTCGCTACCGATCATAATAATTTTCTATTCGTGTAATTTAATCATTGAACCATTGATT
>JANONI010000167.1:0-5267 GCA_031420755.1 Bacteroidota bacterium
TTTGACAGTCGCATTGTTTGCCGGAAAACGCCGCAAAACAAAACTGATCGACATCGTTGAACTTAATCCTAAATATGACGTTGACGGACGCACCGCAAAACTTGCCGCAATTGCAATAATGTATTTTCTTACCGGCGTTGCCAACCGATAGCTTGATAATTCAAATTTTACATTCTTAACTTACGACTTAAGGGCTTTGTTTGAAAACAATTTTGTAATGCCGAACTCTGTTCGGCGGCTTTATTAGTTTCTTTGATTTTGCATTTAATTGTACCGACCAGCCTATGGCTCGTAGAGTAGGGTAGAGAGATGCCCTCATGTATTAGAACGACATCTGAACTCCAAATACTACCGTTCTTCTTCCAAAATAACTTTTAATTGGTGTGCGTTGGGAATAATTGGATGAATAATTGTAGCCGAACATATTTTCAATATTCAAAATATTTAATGTCTCAACAAAAAAAACGGTAAAATTATTTGTGAAGTACGATGTTATATGCGTGAGCCGAACGTCAACTCTTTTATAATCAGGATACCGCGCAGAATTACCGGTGGCATAAATCGGTCGGTAGATGTGTTCTTGCGAAAGATATTCGGCGCGTTCTACCGGAGTGAATGGCCGCCCTGTTGCGTATTTAATATTTGTTCCGATCTGCCACGAGGGAGTGATACTGTATGTTGCAATCAATGTTATGTTGTGTGTGATGTCGTAATCGCTTGCTGTTAATTGCAGAGCATCCATCCATTTCCGTTTTGAAAAAATATATCCGTACGAGATCCATCCATCAATGTTCGACGATAATTTTCCTTTCGCAACAAGATCAATTCCGCGCGCAAATCCGTAGCCATTATTAGTATAATGCAGCGTTGCATCTTTAAGAGGAAGTTGAGAATATTCTTTATTGTACATTTCCAGCCGAAGATCGGTCTCATCGTTTAACTTGTAATCGTAGCCGGCAATAGTATGCACCGCTTTCATCGGCTGCAAATCCGGATTACCGTCTGTTGGACTATAGAGACGCGGATCAGCGTGTTGATGAAAAATGCCAAATCCGATTTTAATTGAAGATTGCTCACTCATGCGGTAGCCGATGCTTGTTCTCGGATCGAACCACGTTGAATTCAACTGCTGAACGTGATCAACTCTTCCGCCAAATACCAATGAGAGTTTTTCAATTCCTAATGGACGGGAGAGTTCTGTTTCCACATAAGTGCCACGACGATATCCGGCAAATGTTGCATCAATATGTAATTGTGCGGCATTGTTTCGAATATTATAGTCGTCTTTAGGAACAACTCCAACAAATGACGCGGAACGGTATTCAATTTCACCGCCGATCAATATTTTTATTCGTGACGACCACTGATATTCCATATCAGTTCGGAGTGAATTTGCTTCATCAGTGCGCGTAAGATCCAGCACGCCAAGTTTCCAATTACTGTTGTACCGGTTGTGCGATACGGCGGTTTTCAAAAACAACGAATTATTGATGACATCGCTCTGCTGAATATTAAATAATCTGCTTGTTGAAGTTCCGTTGAATGTTCCGTTCATTTCCGGACGTTCAACATTCACTCCTTGTTTATCTTCCGCGCCGGAAATAAAAAGTTTGATCCTTCCTGCCGGAGAATATTTTGATATGAACGCAACATTCGCATCGCGCGAAACCGGTGCCGCGGAAAATCTATCCGCTCCGCCATTAAGAAGAAAGATCGGTTTTGTATAACTCTGTCGCGCGTCAATTCGGATTCCTAATTTCTCATTCACTACCGGAGATTCCATATTAAGGGAAACGAATGCCAGCGACACGCCAAACTGGTAACGTGCGATGATTGGTTCATCTTTTGTTTCAATATCTAAAATTCCCGAAAGCGCATTTCCGTACTTTGCGGAAAATCCTCCGCTGGAAAAATACATTCCTTTGATCGAGTTCGTATGAATGTTCGAGAACAATCCGCCGTACGATGATTCGTACGTGTACGGGTGATACAGTGAACCTTGATTGAGCATCGTTCGGGTTTCAATCGGGTCGCCGCCGCGAACATATAGTTGAGCACTTTCGGAAACCTGTGTCATTCCGGGCAATGTTTTTAATGCTTGAAACAAATCCGCTGCTCCGCCGGGAGTCATCACAACATCGCGCGCACTCATCACCATTCCTTTGGTTTTTTCACTTCCATAAGAACTTGCAGTAATAACCACTTCATTTTGATTGATAGAAATTGTTTGTAATTGTATTTCCGTGGAAATTGTTTTTCCTTGCTCAAGAACAAGCAGGCGGGAAAATTTTTGAAACCCGATTAAACTTGCGATTAATTCTACAGAACCAATTTTCTTTGTTGAAAAGGAGAATCGCCCGTTCTCGTCTGTGTTTCCACCATCAACACTTTTTACAAGATAAATGTTGACGAACGGCAGTACGTTTCCATCTTCATCCGTTACAGTACCGGTGAGGGTTGTTAATTTTTGTGCAATTACAAACTGTAGTGCAAAAAACAACAAAATTATTAGTGCAATAATTTTCATACAACTCTCCTTTTTTTCGACACATCTATGAGTCGAATCTAAAAAGGTCTAATTTCAATTTTTAGGTATCGAATCCAGTTTAAATTTGGCAATTATTTTCTTAAAAATACCTTTTTAGAGTAGACTCATCTATTATTTTGCAACCATCTTTTTTTCCAAATTCGGCAGCAGCACATTTTTTATCCACGAAAAATTTGGATTAACAACAAGTGCTTTTTTATACACCTCAATTGCTTTATCATTCATTTCTTTCTTCTCGTATGCTTTGCCAAGCCACGCCAGCGCATCGGTATATCCCCACATTGGCTCAAGCGATTCGGTCTTTTCCTGTAATTCAAATTCTTCAACTGATTTTTTAAAATCTGCCTGCGCTTTATCAACACTTCCGCCGAACATACTAGGTTTGTTAAAGAAGGAAATTCCACGGAACAACAACACGCGGGGATTATTCGGATTTTTTTCCAGTGCTTCTTCGGTCAATCCATCGGCTTTTGGACCGAGCGTCATTGCACTCATCCAATTTTTTGCAATCTTGTAACCATAGATTCCAGAAAGCAAAGCTTTCGGCTCAGACCAATCACTTCCAAGTTCAATGGCTTTCTTGCAATGTTCAACCGCGCTATCAACCAATTGGTCAAACATTTCATTATGCTTTCTACTGAATGCGTATGTAAGCAAACGGTATTCGGAATACGCCAGATAATACATTGCATATTTATTTTCAGGTTCTGCATTTATAGCACGTTCAAAATTTGAACGGGCGGACATCAATGTTTGTTTATCAAATAATGCCCAGCCATCTTCCGTTTGTTTAACTCCTTCACGCATCAGTTCATCAATGGGTGATTGTGCAACGGCAAGTGACAAGAATGCAAATAAAAACGCAGCCATTTGTTTCATGATATTTCTCCTTTTTATTAGGTTTTTGATATTGTATAACAAAGAACTTTAGTTTTCAAAGTATATGAGCAAAAAAAGCTAATTATTTTTTCTTGATGAGAGATTCCAATCGTTCAACATATACTTCAAATGCTTTTCTTCCTTTGGCTGATAACCGGTAGGTTGTTACCGGCTTTCTGTCAACAAAATTTTTGTTCACCAAAATGTATCCGGCTTCTTCTATTTTTTTTAAATGAACGCTGATGTTTCCGTCTGTTGCATTTACTTTGTCTCGCAGAAACGTGAACTCCGCTTCATCCACGCTGATAAGCACAGACATTATTGCCAAACGAATGCGCGAATGAATAACGTCATCAAGTTGTAAATAATCAAAATCAGTCATAAGGGGGCTTCTGCAAATTGATTTCGGTATTGCCGTTGAAGTATTATTCCCGGAATAATTTGAAAACAGATCATCATTCCCGCAAAAGCTAAAGACATATATTGTCCAGGATATGCCGCAATCAAAATTCCTCCAATCCACCAGCCAAAAGCACTGTAGCGAATCCATCGGGTGGGAATGATCACGCTAGTGATGAAGTACCCTATTCCCAATACAAGTGCAATCAACGGTAGTATCGCCCACCCCTTTATCGCGCCAACCGGATTCAAAACAAAACCGATCAACGTCATTACAATTCCGCACGAAAGCCAGACAGAACTAATGACAGAGCTTGCAAATGTTTTTACTCTCTGTTTTCTATGGTGAGTAAATCCACGAACAATGGAAAATATCCAGCCAGTTCCTATGAAACTACCCCACAAGACCATAGAGCTAATGTGAAATTGAAACACAATATTCACATACATCAAAACCATTCCAACGGTTACAAGAATTCCCCAAAAAGTAAAATCTTTTCCGTCATACGCAATAATGCGGCGGCTGTCTTCCATCACTTTTTTAATGAAGGCAAGTTCTTGCTGTGCTTCGTTTTCTGTCATTGTAATTTCTCCTATAAAGAACTTTGTTTTTCAAAGCTAATGAAAATATTTTACGATGTCAAGAGAAAAAAGTTGCGTAGTAGGTGTTAATACATAACCTTGTCAAATATAGTGCGCAACAGAATTCTATCTAAAACTGTAACTATTCAGTGTATGAAACCTTGAAGGTTTGTTAAAAGAATCACACCATCTTGAAGTATAAAATAATCAATCTGCAAAAACCTTGTCCAAAGGAGTCATTCGGACAAGATTTTCTGTTTTAGTATGATACGCTGAGTAGTTACCCTTTTTTTATACTCGACAAAAACTGAGGTCAATGTCGAGGGCCATCATATTCCCCAGTGAGGGCCAGAAGTATTCCCCACCTGATGCGTTAATTGAGCGATAGTATACTGACTCCTAAAATAGAAGTCAAGCGTTTTCGATTTATGGCCCTTTGGCTGTGCAGAGCGATGAGTTGTTGGTCATGATTATACTTCCTCGGATTTTGGTGCAAATTTTTTTCTGTAAGATTGTCCTTTAATAACGATTTGATGTGAGCTGTGTGCCAAGCGATCCAATATGGCATTGGCGATGATCGGATCGGGGAAGAGACTACTCCAATCAGTCATCGCACGGTTGCTTGTAAGAATAATTGATTTATTGTTAAAACGATTTTCCACAATGCTGTAGAGTCTCTCGGCCGAGTGCTGATCGATGGCCTTGAAGCCAAAATCGTCGATGATCAGTAAGTCAACTTCGATAAGGCGCTTCATCATTGGAGATAGACGCTGTTGCAGATCAAGAGCTGCAAGTTGAGCAAACAGTTGATGAAAGCTGTAGAAAGCCACCGAGTAGAGAAGACGGCATGCTTGATGAG
>JANONI010000168.1:0-1831 GCA_031420755.1 Bacteroidota bacterium
GTTGGAATGGAACAATACAGACCTTCGCACGAAACATCTGTTAAAAATCTTTTTTTGGCGGGGGACTGGACGAATACAAAACTTCCGGCAACGATTGAGGGAGCAGTGCAAAGTGGATTTGCATGTGGTGAATTAGTGAAGCGATATTTTCAACATCTTTGAATTGAATCATCATAGAGTTGAATATGGTTGTAAAATAAAAAACCCAAGTTCATGCGAAGCATCCTTCGGATCACTCGGTTTTTTTGTTTTAAAGGAGAGAGTCACTTCAAAAGTGACTCTCTCCTGAATTCACGTAATTTATTACGCTTGCATTGTTGGCAGCATCATTCTAATCGTTGTTCCTTTGCCCAACTCGCTTTCAATTTCAATCTTTCCTTTGTGGTCATCGATCACTTTTTTTACGATAGACATTCCAAGACCGGTTCCATGTTTCTTGCCGTACGTAACAAACGGTTCAAATATCTTTCGTTTAACTTCTTCGGGCATTCCGGTTCCGGTATCCGTAAACTCGATTTTCACCATTCCGCCGATATCTTCGGTTGAAACGGTGAGCGTTCCTCCTTGTGGCATTGCGTCTCGCGCATTGCTGGCAATATTGTAGAATACACGCATGATCTTATCCTGATCTAATTTTACTTTTCCCCTAAAGTTCAATTTCTTATCTAATGTAACGTTTGCTTTGGTCAGATCTTTTTCGATGAACATCAGCACACCTTCCATTGTTTCACCGAACTCTACTTCTTCAATGTTAGTGGAACTGACACCTTTACTGAAATCCAAAATTTCCTGCGTCATATTCACGAAACGATCAACCTGACGGATCATTTCATCTGCAAGTTTTCCCGCTTCTTCATTTCCCGATTTTTTCTTCATCACCTGCGCATACACTCGCAGCGTTCCCATCGGATTTTTAATGTCGTGAATGATTGTGCTTGCCATTCTTCCAACTGCGGAAAGCCGTTCACTCTGCATCATTTCCTGCGCGAGCCGTGCATTTTCAACTGCAACGGAAGCGTGAATGGAAAGTGCGTTAAGAAATTCTTCATCCTGCGGTGTGAACGGTCCCCCTTTTTTATTCAACATCTGAAATACGCCGATGATCTTTCCGTCGCGGTTGCGCATTGGCATTGTCAGCATATTGTTGGTGCGGTAACCGGATCGTTTATCTACTTCGGGATTGAATCGCGGATCGTTGTAAGCATCGGGGATGTTGACGATCTCACCGGTCTTTGCAACATATCCGGCAAGTCCTTTTCCTAACGGAAGACGAATCTCGATCACTTCGCTTCCGCGCAATGCTTTCGACCAGATCTCGCCTTTCAATTCATCATGCAGATACAAAGTTCCTCGGTCTGCCGAGATTGATTTGATCGCCGTTTCAAGAATGATGTCTAACAGTTTTTCAAGGTCGAGAGAAGAGTTGATCGTCTTTGCCGCGTCGATCAGCATATTCAATTTACCGATATGCTGTTTGGATATTTCTACGGTGCGGTCAAGTTCGTTCACAATTGTTTGATCGGCACTACGGAGCCGTTTTGTAATGCTTCGAAGAATATTCAATTGAATAATATTATTCGATTTCAACATATTGTCAAAATCCTGCTTGCCGATACTTGCGCACGTTGTAGCATCAACTGCTGTTGTTCGCGCCGAGCGGACTTGATCATCAAGCAATTCCATCTCTCCAAAAAAATCTCCTTTAGTCAAATAAGCGAGGACTGTTTCCGCTCCATACTTCGTGACTTTAGAAATTTTAATCCTGCCGTCCAAGATAAAATACAAGCGTTCGCCGCGAGTGTTTTCCTGAAAGATGACCGTGTTAGCGGCA
>JANONI010000169.1:0-32589 GCA_031420755.1 Bacteroidota bacterium
AGCGTAGCTTTTTTATGCCACAGATTACTCAGATTTTCACAGAAAATATTCCATAAATTTCATCTGTGAATCTGTGGCAACGTTTTTTCTCAATGTTTTAGCAGAATAATTTTGAAAATTAAATACACTGAGTAGTTACAACATATTCTTATTTAAAAATAATTTCTTTTCCTTTTGCTGCAGAACGATAGATTGCATCCACGATCTTCATTCGTTGCACTGCTTCTTGAACAGTTGAAATCACCGGATGAATTCCTCGCACAGAACCGATAAAATGTTTTAATTCATTTTCGTACGATTTCTTCAGTGCATTCTGTGATGTATCTGTCTTTACCGGTGTAACATTAACAACATTGCCATGCATTTCTTTGTGGATCATTAATGGATTGATCTTCCCGCTTCCTTGTTCACCATAGATATTGCAAAAATACAATTCATTTTCAATATTAAAATTCCAACTTACTTCAATGGTAATTGTTGAACCGTTCTTTAAATTTAAATATACAACGGAAGAATCCTCTACTTTGGTCTTATGAGAATAGTTTGTTGCATTAACCCTTTCAACTTCGGGATATCCAGACATCCATAATGCAAGATCGAGCATCACAATTCCCATATCAAGGAACACCCCTCCTCCAGACATTTCTTTTTGCAGTAACCAAGTCCCTTCGGAAGCAGGTTTTCTAAGCCAACCAGTTTTTGCATAAAATACTTTTCCAAGTTCATTGTTCTCAATAAAGCTTCTCAGCATCATTGCATCAGGTCGAAAGCGATGATTCATACCAACCATCAGTCTTCGTTTATTTTTTTTAACGGAATCTGCAATGGCAATCGCTTCCTCATATTTTCGTGCAATCGGTTTTTCTACAAAGACATCTCGTTTCATTTCAAGACTTGCGATTGCAATATCCTTATGAGCATCGGTAGAGGTGCAAATATCTACGGCATCAATATTCTCGGTCTGAAGCATTTGATTATAATCTGTATAATATCGAGCAATGCCGTATTTTTCTGCAAGTGCGCGGGCACGGGTTTTATCTCTGTCGCAAACGCATGTAATTTCAACATCGGACATTTTTGATAATATCGGAAGGTGGAATACCTGAGCTATCCACCCAAGTCCTACAATCCCAATTTTTGCTTTAGCAATTTTTCCTTCGGTTGTGCTCATTGTGCTTTTCGTCCTGAAAGATTGGAGTGCTGAGAATGGTGTTGATGAAATTCTTTTACCGTAAAAGCAATACCTTCTGCATCTAATTTTGTAAGGCGAAGAAGTTCGGCTGGAGTTCCTTGAGTAACATATCCATCTTTTAACCCGTGTAACTTTACATGAAGATTTGTTTTATACATTGCACTGAACGCTTCCAAAACTGCTGAACCCAATCCGCCTACAATGCTGTTTTCTTCTACTGTTACAATCGTTGTAAACCGATTACTTATATCCTCAAGAAGTTCGATGTCGAGTGGTTTGATAAAACGCATATTCACCACTTCTGCAAGTATTCCATCCTTTTCAAGAATATCTGCTGCTTTTAAGGATTGAGCTACTGTGGATCCAACCGCTAAAATTGCAATATCTTGCCCTGAACGAACAGATTCAGATTTTCCAATTTTCATGAGATCAAATTTTGGCTTTAATTCGATTCCAAGAGAATTTCCTCTCGGATACCGTATTGCAACCGGACAACTTCTTTGTTCGATCGCTGTAAACAACATATCTCGTAATTCATTCTCATCCTTAGGAGCCATAATAATCATTTTTGGAATACAACGTAAGTATGATAAATCGAGCGCGCCATGGTGGGTAGGTCCATCAGCACCAACAAGACCGGCGCGATCCATAACAAATACAACATGAAGATCTTGTAGAGATACATCATGAATTATTTGATCAAAAGCTCTCTGCATAAAAGTAGAATATATTGCAACCACAGGAATATATCCTTCGGTAGCCAATCCGGCCGCAAACGTTACAGCGTGTTGTTCTGCAATTCCAACATCGAAGAATCGCTCCGGTATCTCTCGCTGTAAAAGATCAAGACCGGTACCGTCAGGCATTGCCGCTGTTATACCAACAACTTTTAAATTTTGTTTGCAAATTTCTACTAACGCATTTCCAAAAATTTGTGTGTATGCTGCAGGCGCGTTTGATTTTGGTGAAATTCCCGTCTCTTTATCAAACGGTGTAACACCATGTAGTTTTGCAGCGTCTTTTTCGGCAGGTTCGTATCCCTTCCCTTTTTCTGTGGTTACATGAATTAGTATCGGTCCTTTTATATCTTTTGCGTGTCGAAATATTTCAACCAATTTAACAACGTTGTGCCCATTAAATGGTCCGAAGTAACGAAAACCCATCGCTTCAAACATCATTCCCGGAGTAACTACAGCTTTTACGCCACGTTCTAATTTTCCGGCAATCACTCTCAGTCGATCACCAAAGACATCTAATTTTCCTGTCAAATCCCAAACATTTGCTTTAAATTTATTATATGTTGGATGCGTTAATGCTTCTGCAAAATAACTGTGAAGCGACCACAAATTCGGATTAATGGAAGAAAGCGAAACCATTTTGTTATCGTTTAGAACAACGATCATATCTTTTTTCAAAACGCCAGCGTTGTTCAAACCTTCATACGCCATCCCGCCGGTGAGAGAACCATCGCCTACAATTGCTACAACCTTAAAATCTTTCTTTGCAAAATCACGTGCTGTTGCCATTCCAAGAGCAGCTGAAATTGCAGTGTTTGCATGACCTGCACCAAACGTATCATATTCACTTTCATCTCGCCGTAAAAATCCGCTAAGCCCGTTTAATTTTCGTATGGTATGAAGTCTGTCTTTTCTTCCGGTAAGAATTTTATGAGGATATGCTTGGTGTCCAGTATCCCATACTAATTTATCTACTGGGGTGTTAAAGACATAATGCATCGCAACCGTTAATTCAACCGCGCCCAATCCTGCGCCTAAATGTCCTCCTGTTTTTGATACCGAATCAACAAGAAACTCACGAACTTCTGCACAAACAGTACGTAAAGATGAAACGTCGAGTTTGCGTAAATCTTTTGGTGTATCTATATGCTGTAGAAATTTTGATTCTAATTTTTCCATAATACTATTATTCTTCAAAGTCTGTTAATTGTAGTTTTCCGTTAATCTCTTTGGTTAATTGTTTTATTTTTAATTCAGCCTTCGTTAATGTCTCTATACATTCCTTGGAAAGTTGAATTCCCTCTTCATACATCTTTAGTGATTCTTCCAGCGACACCTCTCCTTCTTCCAACATCGTAACGATCTTTTCCAATCGATTAAGAGAATATTCAAATGAATTTTTTGTCTCTTTTTTTGACATTATTTTTTCTTTCCAAGAATTTCAGCGGTAATTATTCCGTCGTGAAATTCAATTGTGGCAGATTTTGATGGAATAGATTTCTTTACCGAAGAAACAATAACATCTTCTTGTCGAATGATCGCATATCCGCGTTTCAGCACCGATTTTGGATTGATCGATTGTATTCGTGCCGACAAAAAGTGTGTTCGTTGTTTTATCATTGAATATGAATGCAGCGTATTCCTATGTAATCGATGCTGCAGTTCGTCAATCTGCTGACTTCGCTGGCGAAGCATATCGTGCGGTTTATTGAACGAATAACTTTGCGTAAGGTTTAAGATCGTATTGTTGTATGATTCGATGGAATTTATCATTGAACTATTCATAGTATAGCAAAAATTGCGAATAAGTTCAACGACATCATTTTTGTCTTTTACAACAAGTTCAGCCGCAGCCGAAGGTGTTGGAGCTCGTAAATCTGCTGCAAAATCACTGATACTAAAATCGATTTCGTGACCTACAGCGCTTATTACCGGAATAGTTGAAGCAAACACCGCTCTGGCAACAATTTCTTCGTTAAACGCCCATAGATCTTCCAAAGAACCACCGCCTCGCCCAATAATCATCACATCAACAAGTTGTAGTTTGTTAAGATCGGCAATCGCTTCGGCAATTTCTTCTGCGGCACCAATTCCTTGTACCTTTACGGGAACAAGAATCACCTCAAGGGAAGGAAATCTTCGTGCGAGGACAGAAATGATATCTCGAATTGCAGCACCTGTTGGAGAAGTAACAATTCCTATTCTTTGGGGAAATGCCGGCAATGGTTTTTTATTCTCATCGTCAAATAATCCTTCCGCAAACAATTTTTGTTTTACTTGCTCGAATGCTTGTTGAAGTTCTCCAATACCAATCGGCTGAAGTTGAAAACAATCAATTTGATAATTTCCTCGCGGCTCATAGACGGTAATATTTCCCCGTACCATTACCTTCATTCCATCATTTGGTCTGAAGATCAATTGAGCTGCACGACTTCTCCACATCACAGCAGATATTTGCGCCCCAACATCCTTAAGAGTAAAATAGATATGTCCCGATGAATGCAATTTAAAGTTCGATATTTCACCTTGAATCCAAATATTTGTAAATCCAAGTTCCAATACACCTTTAATTTGTCTGGTCAGTTCGGTAACAGTAAGTATTTTATCTTCGCTCATAGATAGAATATACCGTGAAATGGTGCGAATATCAAAAACCTTCTGTATATTTAAATTAAAAATTATGAATGAACTTGATGTTTTAGCGATAGCTGCGCATCCCGATGATATTGAACTTTCGTGCGCTGCAACTGTTGCAAAATTAACTCGTGAAGGAAAAAAAGTCGGCATACTTGATCTTACTGACGGCGAACTTGGAACTCGTGGAAGTCGTTCTATTCGTTTTAAGGAAGCAGCCGCGTCATCCAAAATTTTAGGATTGACGGAACGTGTTCGCCTTGGTTTACCGGATGGGAATATTGAAGTCAATCAAAAGAATATTCAAAAAATGATACAAATTATCCGATTGTTGAGACCTGCAATCCTGTTGTGCCCGCATTGGCTTGAACGCCATCCGGATCACGAACATGCCAATAAACTTTGCAGAGAAGCGTGGTTCTACAGTGGATTAGAGAAAATTAAAACAAAATTTAACGGCAAAAATCAGGCTCCATTCCGACCGAAGAACTGTTTTCATTTTATGCAGAAGTATGAATTTCAACCTTCTTTCATTATTGATGTTTCAAACTGTTACGACATCAAAAAAAAATCATTAGCCGCTTTTCGTTCTCAATTCTATGATCCAAAAAGTAATGAACGCGAGACGATTCTGTCTTCAAAAACTTTTCTTGAAGCAATTTATGCCAGAGATAAACATTTTGGCAGTCTTATCAATGTAGAATATGGCGAACCTTTTTATAGCATTGAACCTTTAGGATTCGATTCGTTATTTGAAGTGAGCAAATAATTTTTAAATCTATTTTTTTTAACTTTAACTGAAGGAAACAATTATGACTTGTTCTCAATGCGGCAATATGTTGTCTGATAATGCAGTTGTGTGTGTGCAATGCGGTAACATCATTCAATCTACGATGTTGTCTCAACCTGTTGCGCGTAATCAACGAAAAATAAAAATCATTTCGGCTGTTATTTTTAGTGTCGTATTAATTTCTGGAATTGGATATTTTGCCGCCACTATTGGAAGGAATTACCACCCTATCATTGATGATCAACCGTCACTTGGTTTTGGTATAAATGCAGCGCCTGGAAAAATAATGAGCAACAAAATAAATGCTGCTGTAGATGGTAATGATATTGTTATCCCTCTGGACATTGTGACCAATTATCGTATTGTTCGGTTTGATGATCCCGAAGGCAAGCAAACTGTTCCAATTCTTGCGTACGTAACACCGCGTGGAAAAATTGTTACGGCAATGAGTATCAGTGAAACGTGCAGATCGAATGACTTCTACCTTGACGGTAGCAACATTCATTGCGCAAATTGTCCATCATATTGGAATATGGAAAGTCTTGAAGCATACGCTTGCTGTCAAAAATATTATCCCGAACCAATTCCAAGTAAGCTCGTTAAAGGACAAATACATATTGATAAAAACGTAGTGCAGAGTTGGAGAACTCGATTATAGAAAACAAAAAGCCTGTCGGTTTCGACAGGCTTTTTTGTTCTGTAATACTTGACCAAATTATTTTTTGCCATTCACTTCTTGAACTCGACGGAAAATTGTAATGAGAAATCCGCCAATCAAAACAAATGTTCCAATCCACACAAGATTGATATATGGCTTTACGCTCGCCTCAACAACAAGTGTATCAACATCTGCACTCTGTTGTTGAGTAGTTTCTCCGTGCGTACCATTAACAGAAAGTGTTACACTTGCTTCATTATCATTAGCGCTCGGATTCATTCCTTTAATTCCAATAATGATCTTCGTTCCAGCGATAACAGCATTTTCATACTTTGGTTCACTGCCGGAATTGGTCATGGTCGGCTTGAGTGAATATTTTCTTCCGTCCTTCAAAACTTCAAGGTCAACAACAAGATAATTCCCTTTTTCTTTCGTCTGGGTAAAATCATATCCAAGGTATTTTATTTGTAATCCTTCGAATGTTTCGGTGTTTCCTTTTATAATCGTCACTTCATGATTGTGTGATTTTTGTTCCCCTGATTCAAGGGAAAGCGGAGAGACATAAAAATCTTTCGTAATCATGTTGATAATATCCGGATTTCTGATCAGCGAGGCGTTCTCTCCATCTTGAAACATTACCGGAGTGACGACAAATTTTTGACCATTTTTTTCAACTTCAATATTAAAGCCGTATCGGCCTCGTTCCATCGCTTCATATCCGACATATTTCATTGTATAACCAAGTGCTTCAACTTCTTTTCCTTGTTCAAGACTTACTGTTTTTACATCGTCATATTTTGCAGATGCGACAAAACCTAAGAACATGATTGCAATTCCAATATGCGCTAACGATCCGCCTGCCAACTTCGGATTTCCTTGAACGATTTTATATCCAACAATTACATTTGTGAAAAGAGCAAATGCGGATGCAAAAATAAAGATGAGCATTGTAACATGAACAGCCCCCATAAAATAAGTGATGACTGTAAAAATTGCAGAAAGAATTCCCGGAACGATCAATTGACGCAGTAATGCTTCCGATTTGGAATTGCCCCACCATAACAATTGACCTATTCCTGCAAGCAAGGCAATTGCAATTCCTAACGGAAGCGTTGTGGTAACATAAAACGATGGATCTACTGCCGAGATTTTTCCTTTAAGGATATTAGTGATGATTGGTGAAGAAGTTCCAATCACAATAAAGATTGACGCAAAAACCAACGAAGCTGCGCCAAGAAATAATGCAAATTCTCGAGAGACCAACGAATGTTCCACAGGAACAATCGGCATCTCTTTCCAACGTGAAAACAATAAACCAAACCCCAGCGTTATAAAAACTCCAATAACTAAAAGTAATAGCCAATAAACCCACATTCCCGGATCTACAAATGAATGAACAGAAGTATCACCAAGAACGCCGCTTCGAGTTAAGAATGTTGAATACAATACCAAGAGAAAGCATAACATACTTAACACAAAATTTGTTTTAATGTAGGTGCCATTTTTTCGTTGCGCAAGCATTGTATGTATTGAAGCAATACAAATCAGCCAAGGAACCAAAGAGGAATTTTCCACAGGATCCCAGCCCCAATAACCTCCCCAACCAAGTGTTTCATATGCCCAATAGCCGCCTAAAATAATTCCTGTCCCGAGCATCATTGCACCAAAAATAGTCCACGGAGTTGCAACGCGAATCCAACTTACATAGTCTCTCTTAAGCATTGCCGATACAGCATACGCAAATGGTATCGACATAGATGTAAATCCTACAAACAAAATTTGAGGGTGAATCACCATCCAATAATTTTGAAGAAGTACATTCAATCCCTTTCCTTCCATCGGAATTTGTGCCCATAACCCGCGTGCCTGATCGATCCAAATATAATTGGTTGTCCCCTGAGGGATGAGTCCAACATGCAATAATTCACCCGGGAATTGATCCCATATAAATACAAAAGGATTTTTTACAACAAGCATTAAAATGAGGAAGGTGAAGATTGCCGAAAATACGAACATAAATTCTTCTTCATAGCCACGCTTTGCAGTATACCGCAACAACACAAGACCAATGAGACCGGTGTACAAAGCCCACAACATAAAACTGCCCTCTTGCCCGGCATAAAAAGTTGCAATCAGTAATGAGAGCGGAAGATCGGTGGAACTATAATTCCAAACATAATAATATTGGAACTGATGGTTAAGAATAAAAAATAGCAATAATGCAGAACTGGCAACAATGCACGCAACGGCAATGTGATAGAACAGCCGTGCATATTTTTTTACACTCTCCGAATTTTTCTTGTGTGTAATAAAATATAAAATCGTAGAGAGAATTGAAGCTGCAAACGCTATCTTAATTATTGCTGCACCGAACATAAAACCTCATAATGTTTTCTTAACTGCTGCTCCATCGCCTTCATATTTTGAAGGGCATTTGGTTAAAAGTTCGTTTGCATGAAAATATCCATCCTTAAATCTACCTTTTGCAACAACTTCGGTAGCCATCTCAAAATTATTCGGCATTGCACCCTCAAGCACAACTTTCACTTCTTGATTGTTCTCATCAATCATATAGAAAGTAAATTGCGATTTCGTCGCATCAAATTGTGAATTTTTCTCTTTTACCCATTTTCCCTTCACTTGAACTTTTTTACTTGCAGACTGCGCTTTCGCAAAATCCATATACTCAATGTTATTTTCTAAAAATGTTGATGCACCAAAGAACAATGCGCCGACAATAATAACAACTGCTACAATAATTTTTGGTTTCATCTATCTCTCCTATTTCTTTAATTGTTCTTCTAATGATTTAATTTTCGAATCAAGTTTGAACATATAACCTAAAAATCCAAACCAGATTGCAAGCACTACTACTAACACTACATACATTTGATTTTGTTCAAAAAATTCCACAATACCCTCTTTAATTAATTTCTGTTTGTTGTTGAATCTGACGCTCAATTCGCATCGTCCGAATCTTCAGCGAATACATCCAAAAATATAAAACGGTAAATCCGATCAGCGATGCAAAAAACACCATAAGCATATTCGTCGCCATTTTAAATTCTACAACGGGTCCTTTACCCTGTTCATCACCTAATGATCCGGGATGTAAACCGGACATAATTCTCGGCATTACAAATATAAAAAAAGGAACTGTAACTCCGGCAATAATTGAATACACCGACGACAGTGTTGCGCGACGTTCTTCTTCATCAATAGCAGATCGTAAAACAAAATATGCCCCGTAAATTAAAAGAAGAATAAATATTGATGTTTGCCTCGGATCCCAATTCCAAAATGAGCCCCAGCTAAATTTTGCCCAAATTGCACCGGTAACAGTTGCAAGCACGCACAACAACATTCCTAATCCGGCAGACGATACTGAGCGAAGGTCGTAATCAATATCTTTTTTACTAAGGTATAATATTCCGTTGACCATCGCCATTATGAATGCGACCACTGTTGCCCACGAAATTGGAACATGAAAAATAATATTGCGTGCCTTTTCCTCAAGACCTGGAATCACTGGAAATTGCCACCACGTTTCTGGCACTCTTACCATTGGAAACGCTATACCGGCAATAATAACTCCCGTTAACCAAATTGAAACCGATATTTTAAGCCAAGTTTTCATATTAATCTTTCCAAACAAAATCAAAAACTACAATCGATGTTGTAACCATAACAATGATAAATGAGACAAGAATTTGAAATTCTTTGATTCCTTCACTAAAGAAAGCCCCATCAACAGAAAGTTTTGTCGCGTTGATACATGTTAATAACAATGGTAGTAATATAGGAAAAGCCAAAACTGGAAACAAGGTACCTTTCGTATTTGCTTTTGCAATGATCGCAGCTAAAATTGTGGACGCACTTGCTAAACCGCAGCTGCCTAAAAAAATAGTCAACCAAAATATTGAATAGGTTTTTACCGTAAACTCTGGTATAAGCAATTGATATGCACTGCCAATAATGATTGACAGTGCCAGGATTAAAATAAAATTATAGATTAATTTTCCGGTATAGACTGAAGTTGAATTGGTCAACAGACGCAATGTAAGCGACGTTCCTCTCTCTTCTTCTGCTACGAACGTTCTCGACAAACCCGACATTGCGCTAAAGAAAATAACTATCCATAAAGTCCCCGAGAGCACATCTTGTGTTGGAGATTCATGTCCGATCGAAAAAAGTATAATCGACAGTGTGGTAACAACAAACATCAACAACGCATTCAGCGCATAACGCGTACGAAACTCGGAAATGAATTCCTTAATGAAGATGTGATATGATGCTCTGAATACCATTGGAAAGTAAAATATGATTTTATTCTGCCGAATTCAATTGATCAATTTCATAAATAGTATCGGTAAACTGCAGATCGTCTTTGTCATTTGTTGCAAAGACTAATGCCCCTTTTTGTTTCTGTATTTTCATCCGATTTCTCACTGCTTCAATTCCGTATTCATCAAGGTTCGATGCCGGTTCATCTAACACTAACAACACGGGCTGATGTAATAATGCCGCACAGTATTTTAACCGCTGTTTCATACCAGATGAATAATTTCTTACTTCTTTCTTGCGATGTTCATAGATTCCAAATTCTTTTAGCAACTCTTCGGCGAAAATATCTGCGGTTGAATCCAATCCCCGAATTTTTTTTATAAAATGTAAATTCTCTTCGGCAGTAAATTCTTCATACAGGTTTAAATATGGGGAAACCAATCCAATATGTGGGTAATACTCTGGATACAACACCGTTTGGTCATTCACCACTAATGAAATAGAACCTTTCGATGGGGAAAGAACTCCGCAAAGAATTTTTACCAGTGTTGATTTCCCTGAACCATTTTTTCCAGTAATTGCAAAAGCTGTCCCTTCGTTAACCGAAAAGGAAATATTCTTGAAAATAGTTTTCCGATTGTAAATTTTTGTAATGTTTTCAGCCGTTAGGATCATTTTTTTCATCGTAGCACCGCAAATTTTCCTTTGTGAGATACCATACCATTTGAGAGTACGAAAAGATATACTCCTGATGAAACAATGGCACCATTGTTATCTCTACCATTCCATTCCGCATATTGTATGCCAGAAAAAAACTTAAAGCTTGGATTGCCGGAATAGATCAAATCCATTGAACTTGCAGAAAAAATATTCAATGTAGCGTAGCTATTGCTCTGTACTCCTTGCAATGCAATTAATAACGATGAGCTGTTAGGATTCAACGGATTTGGGAAACAAAACGGTACGGTCGGTGTTCCAATGGCAGTATAGGACCAATCTAAAAAATTATCAACATAAAATTTTGCAAAGATAGAATTAGAAATTGCCGGTAAACCGGATGATGATGACGATGTAAAAGAAAGTTGAAACGGAAATGTCTGTTGGGAATAATTTACGGCGTCTGTAAAATTGGTGTTGGACACTATAACAAATGCAGAATCTGTAATCATACGTGCTTTAATATAATTCGCCGTAAAGCTTTTTGTCGTTATTTGAACATCTTGTTTTACGCCTGAAACATTTATTGAACGAATCAACGAAACTGTTGGAAATAATCCGGCATCTGTATAATACTTCGCAACATCTGCTCTATATCCTGTGAAAAAATTCCAATACGTAAAATCGGCAAATTCTCGTTCAAGAGAAGTGGCAAAGGTATTAAGAGCGTTGCTACTTGCCTGTACTGGACGATGATTTTTTATTTCTTCCCATATTTCTTTCATAATCGCTGTCCCAAATTTTTTCATAAGAAACATTCCCCAAATTGCTCTTTCATATCCGGCAGTGTTAAAATCTATTCTTCGTTGAAATAATGGAGTAGAAGAAATATTTGCGAAATATGTTTTTACATCAAAAATATAATCCTTTGCATCATTAAAAACGGTGTTCTCCATCGCTTCTGCGCAAATTTCATAAAAATAAAAAAACTCGTTTTCCCAAACCCCTGAACCGCCAACCTGAATGGCGTGATGAAATTCATGGGCACTCGTTGCCATAAGAGCGGGAATGCCCTTGGTGCGATATCCCACACCAAAATCATTGTCCATTTCAATGAAAGTTGCATATTGTTGATTTGGTTTTGCAGGACCAACCGGCAAATCATCTTCAATGTTAGTAATTCCAAAAGTGCCGTCATTAAAATTTGTGATGTAAAAATCATATTCATCGCCGCCGCCTCTTCCGCTATCAGCCGGTGGAGCATTAAAATTGTACGTTTCAATCTCTGCTTTCCAAACTGAATCCAAAATGCTGCGCAGCGTATCAATGTACTGTTTATACGAATTCGGTATTCTGTTTCCGGCGGCATCTACCATTGCCGGTTGATTATTTCCGGTGATGTCAAAGTGTATCCGTATTTTATTGTTTGAAGTCAGAGTGCTCGTATCCCGTACCGGACGAGATACAAGTACACGATCCGTTTTAGAGAGTTTATTTTTCCAATGGCGATCAACCTCTCGAAAAGTTCCGCATTTTTCATTTTGGGCAATAACAAATGAACTGTTAAGCACTATAGCTAAACAATAAAGGTATGCGCTAATTTTTTTTGCCATAGATAATTGTAATTGTATGACCGTTGGGGTTAGTGTAAACAAAATCGTTCACACTGTCTCCATTAAAATCTCCACAGCGGAATATAGATTCTTTCGGTAAAGTTTTTAACCTAATCGATGGAAAATATTTTCCGTTATTTTTTCCCCGAAGCATAAAGACTTCAAAAGTATCCTTGTCCGTATAAAGAATATCGTTAATGCCGTCGCTATCAAAGTCCACAATTTGTAATTGCTCGGGGAGGGCAATTTTCACATTATCTGTAATTTGTTCAAATTGTCCAAAAATATTCTCTCTTGAACCAATTGACAAGCGTATGATATTGTTTGGAGATGTGTACACTATACAATCCTTAATATGATCGCCATTAATATCCTCAAAATACATAAATGCTTTTCGCACGGTGGAATCGGAAATTACATACCGATAATTTTTTCCTTTGAATTCACCTGCAGAATCATTGATGCTTACCCCAAGAATGCAGTTTTTTGCTTTCTCGTCATTATAACTATACACCAGATCGGTAGCTCCATCATTGTTAATATCGGAGATGGTTGCATACAGAATTTTTGCTTGTATTTTTGGAACAAGATTTTTGGCTAAGAATCGTGTCCCTTTCATCTGTTGATAAAAAACAATTGCATTGGTAGATGTTGCCATGAACGCATACAGTGAGATTCCTTTTTGCATAAAGGAAATATCGGGCAAAACAGTCATTGGTTTTTCCGGCAATGGAATTGAAAATTGTTCAACATCTCCAAAAAATGAATATGTTGAATCTCGACCTCTTGCTACGGTAAATACCGATATTTGTGGATTCTCCTGATGCGTGGTATAGAATGTAATGGTAGAATCTGTTTTTGAGTAAAATGAAACCGAAGAGGGCTTTTCCGGCACCTCGATAGAAAACTGACTTGCAAAATAATTTTTGTTCGATAGAAGAAATGAAATCGTAGAAGACTCAGAGTTGCTAATGGCAATATCATCCACACCATCGTTGTTTAAATCAATAACTGAAAGATTGTTTGGCTTTAACCCAACAGCAAAAGAACGTTCGGACTGAAAGGAAAGAGATTTCGTTTGTGTGTTCCATAGTATGGAATAGTGCAAACCATCCTGTTCAACAACTATAACGTCTGCAAAACCATCGGCATTAATATCTCCAACAATGGTTTCAGAAGCATTGAGATCTTTTCCAAAAACAATTTCATCGTAAAAAATCCCGTTGTCGGTATTGAGCATAATGGAAAGCAAGCTCGATGAATTTGAATTCAATAGAATATCACGAGAATATAACTTGTTGAATGATTCCAAAACCATTTTGTCCGGAGAAATTATAGTAGGAATGGTTTGAACAACCGAAAAATTACCAAGCCCATCGCCATGAAAAATTTGGACCGTTTTATTTTGAACAGAAGAGACTGCCACATCCGCCAAACCATCCCTGTTGAAGTCGCCAAAAAGTGTCCGCACCGAATCTTGCGCAAATGAAAGAACTGTCTGTTCTGAAAATTTCATTTTTCCAAATCCAAGGAAGATGATCGTTTCATTGGAAAGCCAATTATAAATTGCGGCATCCGCAATATTGTCTGTATTCAAATTCACAATAGAAAAATCGCCAACGGGAATATTTTCAAACAATGTTTTCTTGGGAAGAAATTTTCCATTCCCCTTGCCTTGTAAAACGCAAATTCCGGTTGATAATTTCCCATAACTAATGATGTCAGGGATTCTATCGTTGGTAATATCTCTAATGATAACTTTTTCAGGATAGAAATTGACCGATAGAAAAATTGAAGTGTAGGACGAATCAGATTTTTTGCTTATCAAAACTTCAATCTGGTTCTGATCTCGATGAACAACAACAATATCATCAATCTTATCATTATTAATATTTCCAACCGCTATTGATGTTACATTGGTCGTTCTATATAGCATTGTATAATTGCCGAACACTCCATTCCCCATGTTTCGTACTAACCCAAGCGCGGAGGAATCGGAATTATAGAATACGAGATCAGGATATTTTGACGATGAATAATTGAGCAATACTGGAGATTGAAGTGAAAGAGGAAACGAAAATTTTTGAACCACTCCAAGAGAATTGGACTCTTTAAGTTGACCAGAGCCAATTTCTGTTAGCAGAATATTCAGCACAAGTATAACTTGACACGTCCGTAGTGTGAAGCGGCTTTCCCCTTTTACTGTAGTCACGGTTGATTAGGTTTTAAGTATTTTTTTCCGACGTAATAAACGCAAATCCCTGCGAGACAACGCATCATCGAAGCGTCGTTGTTCCTCTTCAGTCTCACATTGTATTTGCGGAACTTGCATCGGCGTTCCGTTCGCATTAAGTGCCACAAAAGTAAGATACGCTGTATTTGCGTGTTTTACTTTTCCGGTTAAAAGATTTTCCGAAAATACTTTGACTCCCACCTCCATTGAGGTGTGAAACACTCTGTTAACCGATGCCACAAGAGTAACGGCTTCTCCAATTTTTATTGGATGTAAAAAATTAAGATCATCAACTGATGCGGTTACGCAAACGTACCGCGAATGACGAGCCGCCGCAATGGCTGCAACTAAGTCTATCCAATGCATCAATTGTCCGCCCAATAAATTGCTTAATGGATTAGTATCGTTTGGCAATACCAGTTGCGTCATGCTTGCTTGATGCGTTTTTAATGGAAGTTCGTTGTTCATTACTTATTCATTCACAATCAGTTTCCGCTGCCGTTGCGCTGCATCATATTTCTCTTTGTCGGCTTCATTTTTTTTCTGAAGTTCATCAATATCTTCTTTCAACTCTGTCTCGGGGTATTTCGTTTGTAATTCACTCAACGTCTGTACGACTCCCGCAAAATCTTTCCGTTCATTTTGACATTTTGCTTTCCACAACAAACCATCATCAACATACGGCGTATCGTGAAAATCTTGAATTACTTTCTCAAAATATGAAACCGCAGCTTTATAATATTCCATTCGGTAGTATAATTTTCCGCCGTCAAACATTTTTCGCGCAAGTTTGTGAGTCAATTCTGTAATCTTCTTTTCCGCATCGCCAACCAAACTATCGGCTGGCGAATATTCGATATAGGTTTGGAAATTATCAACTGCATAGCGTGTGTATTTTTGATCTAACTGAGATTTTGGCGACAACTGGTAGAATGATTCGCCCCGTTTGTACCGCGCAGTGGGTGCAAACGGACTGTTCGGCATTAAACGAACAAGATTGTCGTATTCAGCAGAAGCTAAAATAAATTCACCGCGATTGAAGCGGCACTCAGCAAGATAAAACTGAGCATCATCGCCGAAATCACTTCCTTGAAACTGAACGGTAACGATCTTAAATTCTTCAATTGCTTCAAGATAATCTTCATTATCAAATAGTACTTTGGCTCTGGCAAATCGTTCTTCAACAGGAATTGATTCGATTTCTTTTGTAGACGAACAAGATACCAGTAACAATGATATGGCAAAGCTAAGTATGACGATAAATATTTTTTTCACATTAATTCCAATATTGTGTTAAATCAAAATTTGATAACTGTTGAGTTCTGTTAAATAATTTTTTTATCTCAACGCTGTCGCGCAGACGCTTTGTCTGCATTGAAACATTCAGCGGGATAAATTGTTGAATATCAATATTTGTTGTTGAATCATTTTTCTCGAAAACGAATTTCAAGCCGTAGCTTCTTTGTGTCCAATAATGCTGCGGCTGAAAAAAAATAAAATTTCCTAAAGAATGAACGATGAACGTTTTACCTTTTCTTTCCACTCCATAAGTAACGTGTGGATGGTGTCCTATAAAAATATCAACACCATTGCTCGTACACCATTCGGCAAAATCTTGCACTTTTTTAATTGGAGCATCTCTATATTCAACACCGCCATGATAACTCAAGATTACAACATCAACTGAATCTCGGATATGAGCAATGTTTGATTTAAGAACAGCAGTATCCGGCGATGCAATGGATTTTTTCCATCCCTTAAGTGCAATGTTCACAAACGATGTTACTGCAAAGATAGCAATTTTTATGTTATTTTTCTCAATTATTAGGGGATCAAACAATGTTTTTTCATTGTTAGACGTTCCAACAAACAGAATGTTCGCTTTGTTAAGATGTTCAATTGTCTCCCTGAGTGCGTTGTATCCGTAATCTAATGCATGATTATTGGCGGTTGAGACAACATCAATGCCTGAATTTTGCAATGTCGTTGCCGCTTCTGGGGGTGCGGTAAAAACAAGATTATATTTCGGATGCACTGTTTCGTTATTTTGAAACGACACTTGACATTCCAAATTTGCAAATACAATATCAGCGGAATCTTCTCGGATGTTATACTTCTTAAAAGGATAATCCACATCACCGTTAAGTATTTTTTGTCCAACAGTTCTGCCAAGATTGATATCGCCAAATGCCAAAAAACTTACCGTAGTGGTTTTTAATTTTTGATTCTGTTCGTGTAATTTTGCATCTCGAACCGAAAAATTTTTCTTGTATGATAAGAGGGCAAACTCAAGAACAAGAAGAATTGTAACCACAACAATAATTGCGGTCACTTTTTTGTAGTTTTCGATCAACGAAACCCTGCTTTCAATTAACTGTTAACTTCGGATAGTAAAGAAGAGATACACGGCAACACCTGTTGAGAATATAACAATTGCAGGTTCTAAAACGGAATCAAAGAATGATAATTCCGGTTTTGTATAATTTGTCATCGGAAGTGACGAATTGTTCATGTGCTCTATATCGGTGAACTTTACCGTATCAATCATCGTTTCCGAGAATTGTTTGGACCAAAGAATCTTGCCATCGGCAGACGAGAAGGCGGTTGCATTCACTGTTAGGCGAATCGTTCGCTCTGTTTTTTTTCTTCCCAAAAAAGATTCCGTAAATAGTTCTCCAAAAAAAACCGACGACTCTTGCACAGAAAGTTCAAGAGTCGTCTCAGTTGTTGTATTGTTCTCAAAAATAATAATATTTCTTGACGCTAAACCAATAATAATTCGTTGGCGAAAAAAATTTGTAAACGTATCATTACTAGTTTTGATTGTAACAGACTGATAGTGCCGAAGATTGTCGGCAAAAATCTTGCTGGTCACAGAATCGCTCAATGTAAAAAATATTTCTCTGTTTGAGGCAACCGGTGTATTTTCGGATGCAATGCAGAGCGAACCATACACTAGAAAAAATAATATATTTCGCCCGGCAGATTTCATCAAGCGTAGATTCCACGAATTTTTAACGTTCGCGCAACCTTATCAATAGCAACAATGTATGCACCAATTCGAAGCGGAACTGTATGTTTCGCCGCTGTTTCGTACACATTATCAAACGATGCTTTCATCATTCTTTCTAATCGACGATTAACACGGTCGAGCGACCAAAAATATCCAACTCTGTTCTGCACCCATTCAAAATAGGAAACCGTAACACCGCCTGCATTAGCAAGGATATCCGGAATAACAATAATTCCACGTTCACTCAGTATTGAATCTGCTTTTGCAGTTGTAGGACCGTTAGCACCCTCTGAAATAATTTTTGCTTTGATCTTTGAAGCATTTCTTGGAGTAATCTGATCTTCCTTTGCAGCCGGAATCAACACATCGCACTCAAGTTCTAATAATTCCGTTTGTGTAATCTTTTCGGCACCGGTAAAGCCTGCGAGAGTTTTATTTTTTTGAACATGCTCGATAGCTTTCTCTATGTCAATTCCACGTTTATTAAAGTATCCTCCGGTCACATCAGAGATACCGGTAATTTTACAACCTTGCATTTTCATTAATTGAGCAGATACGGAACCGACGTTTCCAAATCCTTGAACAACAACAGTTGTCTCTTTTGGTTTCAGCCCGATCTTTTCCATTGCGCCCAATGTTACAATCATTACACCGCGCCCAGTTGCTTCGCGCCGCCCGATTGAACCGCCAATAAGAAGCGGTTTGCCGGTAACAACACCGCTAACGGTCTTTCTCATGTGCATTGAATAGGTATCCATAATCCAAGCCATTGTTTGCTCGTTGGTTCCCATATCTGGCGCAGGAATATCTTTATCATCTCCAAAGACTTCCATCATATTTGCAGTATATCGCCGAGTTATTTTTTCCAATTCTACCTGCGTAAGTTTTGTCGGATCGCATCTCACTCCGCCCTTTGCACCGCCAAAAGGAACATTCAATAACGCACACTTCCATGTCATCCATGCAGCTAATGCTTTCACTTCATCAATATTCACATCGGGCGCATATCGTATTCCACCCTTGGATGGTCCAAGAATATCATTGTGAACAACGCGATGTCCTTCAAATATTTCAACGGTGCCATTATCCATTTGAATTGGAATTGAAACCGTTACTTGTTTAACCGGCGTTTTTAAATATTCATAGACACCTTTTTCTAACTGTAGAATTTCTGCTGCTTTATCAAAACGCAGCATCATTGATTCAAACGGATTATCCGGAGGAAGAATTGGTCCGGGTTCTTTATATTCTGACATACTTTTTACCTCTTTATTTAGTGTATAATTATAAAATACCTACTTCGAATTACGATTCAAAGAGTTTTTTAATTGTTGGAGCGTAAATTCCGCTGAATCATCAATAAAATGACGAGAAAAACGGCGGGCGCGACGTATTTCATTTTGATCTATATTGGCTACGATCAAATCTTCTTCAAATAACTTCGCTGTAGCAACAGCATCTCCGGACGGTGCCACAATTTGTGATCCGCCCCAAAAATTAATTCCATCTTCAATTCCTACGCGATTTGCAAAAACAATATAGGTGGAAAGAAGACGTGCATACGCCCGATGTTGTTCGTGATTTACCGCTGCACTCGTTAATTCTTCCGATGTGCCGGAGAGTCTCGTAGGACTTGCCGTAAGACTGATAATTATATCAGCGCCGTCGTGTGCAAGAATATATGGAAGGGAAATATGCCACATATCTTCACAGATTAAAATGCCAAGTTTACCAAATTTTGAATTGAAAACGCGAACATCTTTTCCCTGACTGAAATACCGCATCTCCTCAAACATTCCGTACGTGGGAGGATAATTTTTTTTGTGTGCGGAATGAACATTATTATCTTCAAAGACAAACGCGGAATTATAAATTCCATAATTCGCAGCTTCTTCAACCGCTCCAACTATAATCGTGATCTGTTTGGATAATTTTAGAAATTCAGAAAAATATTTATTCGGTTCTGCGCGAAGTGCAATATCCCAGTTCATGTCTTTAATCGAATATCCGGTCAGACTTAATTCAGGAAAAACAACGACATCAGCTTTTTTGGCGATCGCTTTTTTTACATACTCAATGTGATGTTTTACGTTCTTTTCTACATTTCCAACAGTGGAATCTATTTGTGCAACGGCAATTGAATATTTCATTTTACGAGATCACCACTTCGTTTGAGAGTTCATTGGTATCGTCAGATTTTATTGGAAATTCTTTTTTCAGAACAACGCCTACTTCATTTACGGTCTGACAAATACCTTCGACAAATTTGTTACTTCGAAAATATTCAGCCATCTTCATTGCAAGAACATCCCAAAATTCTTTTGAAACTTTTTTATTGATCCCTTCATCACCAATAATCTGAAATTTTTTGTCGCTGATAAGAAGAAAGATCAGAACCCCGGTTTTGTCTTTTGTTTGTTCCATTCCTATTTCGTAAAAATTTTTCACGGCAAGTTCGTACACTGTTAATTTACGGTCTCGAAATGATCTGGCTTTATGGATACTGATGCGAATCTCACCAATCGTCTCTTTTTCAGCTTCAGAAATGACTGCTGCTATTTCCGTCATTTCTTCACGAGAGAATATGTTTTTTTCAAAAAAACTCATTAGCATCTCCTACACAATTGTGCGTTCAAGAATCGGTTCATATTTTTTTAATTGTTTCATCAATGAGAAAAATGTTTTTGGAGACAGAGATTGGTATCCATCGGACAGTGCCTTTTCAGGATGAGCATGAACTTCTATCATTAAACCATCGGCACCTGCAGCAAGTGCAGCTTGCGCCATCGGCGAAACAAAATCCCATGCACCGGTTCCATGGCTAGGATCAACAATTATCGGTAAATGAGAAAGTTTCTTAATCACCGGAATGGAATTGAGATCGAGCGTGTTTCTTGTATATGTCTCAAATGTTCGAATACCTCGTTCACAAAGGATAACGTTATAGTTTCCTTTTGACAAAATATATTCTGCAGACATCAATAATTCTTCAATGGTCGAAGAAAATCCGCGTTTCAACAGCACAGGTTTGTTCAATTCACCAATTCTTTCGAGAAGTGAAAAATTATACATGTTCCGAGCACCGATTTGCAGAATATCGGAATGTTCTGCTACAACGGAAAGCGTTTCAGTATCTTTCACTTCTGTAACAATCTTCAGTCCATTTTTTTCAGCCGCTTCTTTTAGATATTCTAACCCTTCAAGTTTTAAACCTTGAAACGCGTATGGTGAACTGCGCGGTTTAAAAGCACCGCCCCTCAACAGTTTTGCACCTGATGCTTTGACAATCTCGGCAACTTCAAATATTTGCTCACGGCTTTCCACAGAACACGGACCGGCGATAATTTGGATTTCATTTCCACCAAATTTTACGCCGCCAACATCTACAATTGTATTTTCAGGTTTGAAATCGCGCCCGACTAATTTAAATGGTTTCGAAACGGAAATAACGTCCACAACTCCGGGAAGCAGAAGAAAAGTATCGGGAGATACTTTGGCTTTATTCCCAGTTATTCCGATCGCTACGCGCTGTATTCCGGGAATTTCATGTGCGGTAAAACCATGTTCTGATATTTTTGATTTTACATTTTCAATTTCTTGACGAGTAGCGTCAAGTTTCATCATTATCAGCATAACATCTTTTTCAATATGTTTGAGTTAAAATTTACCACGAACCGCTGGCACCGCCGCCGCCAAATCTTCCACCGCCTGCAGACCATCCACCACCACCGCCGCCAACCGAACCAAAGCCGCCGCCAAATCCTCCACCCCACCAATTATTGTGTCTTCGATAACCGCTCGAGGTCACTCCGTATTGCCTTCCGCGAGAAGCACCAACAATAGCAGAAAGAATCACAGCAAGAACAATCACTACACCATACCAACCGGAATTTTTTTCATTTTTTTTCTCGGCAGTGTATTCACCTTTTGTTGCCAACATCATAGTTTGAATAGCAGCAGAAATTCCTTTTGTATAATTACCATCTCGAAATTCCGGCCGTATCTCTTTTCGAATGATCTGTTCGCAGATCGCATCGGTAAGAACTCCTTCGAGACCATAACCAACTTCAATGGAAACTTTACGGTCATCTTTTACAATCAACAACAGAATGCCGTTATCGTTTCCTTTTTGCCCGATCTTATTCTGTTCTAATGTTTTTATTCCAAATTCGCGTATATCATTCTCGCCAAGTGTTGGAATGATTAACACAACAATTTGATTTGACGTTGAATCTTCAAATCGAACGATTTGTTTGCGAAGTTTGACATAATCATCACGATCGATTGTATTGGTCAGATCCGTTACAGGATCAATGATCTTAGGAATTTCAATTTGCGCAAAAGCTGCATTTAAAAATAAAACGCAAAGAAGTCCGAAGATGAATTTCGCTGAACTTCTTTGCGTCGATAATGATGAGATCATAAAATTAGAACTGAACTTTCGGTGCCGTTTCAGCATCTGCTTGCGCTTGAAAATATTGTTTAGCTTGGAACCCACCGAAAGAAGCAATGATGTTTGTTGGAACTTGTCGTATGTGAGAATTATAGTTTAGAACAACTTCATTGAATCTCTTGCGTTCAACGGCTATACGATTTTCAGTTCCTTCCAATTGAGACTGCAACTGAAGAAAATTTTCATTCGCTTTTAAATTTGGATATTGTTCAACAGTAACAAGCAATCGTGAAAGCGACGACGATACTTGTCCTTGTGATTGTTCAAATTTTTGAAATGCAGCCGGATCATTCAGCAGTTGTGGCGAGAGTGTTACTTGCGTTGCCTTTGCACGTGCTTCAATGACAGCTTGCAATGTTGTCTTTTCAAAGTTTGCAACGCCTTGAACTGTTGCAACAAGATTGGGGATGAGGTCCATTCTTCGTTGATATTGATTTTGAACTTGCGCCCATCCTTCATTAATGCCTTCATCTAATTTTACAATTCCATTATATTTTCCAAGTCCCCACATTACTGCTAAAATACCAACTCCTGCAACAATCAGAGCTATCAACAAACCTTTTTTCATTATTTACACTCCCTTTATCATTATCATTTCCGATTAAATATAGTTGAAAATTGATAGAGAAACATCCGTTAATTAATCTTTTAACATTGCTCTTGATATAACAATGCGTTGGATTTCAGAAGTCCCTTCATAAATTTCGGTGATCTTTGCGTCTCGCAAATATCGTTCAACATTATATTCCCGCACATAACCATAACCGCCGTGAATCTGAATTGCTTCTAACGCGCATTTAACCGCAGTTTTAGATGCCCACAGTTTTGCCATTGCCGCTTCTTTGCCGTATGGTTTGCCGGAATCTTTTACTACAGCAGCTTGATAAACTAATAATCGAGCAGCTTCAATATCCGTTGCCATATCGGCAAGTTTGAATTGAATTGCCTGCAACTCCGCAATCGGTTTATCGAACGCTTTACGAGCTTTGGAATACTTCAATGCCGCATCCAAACTTCCTTTTGCAATTCCAAGTGCTTGCGCAGCAATTCCAATTCTTCCACCTTCCAAGGTCATCATTGCAAATTTAAAACCGAAACCTTCTTCGCCGATTCTATTTGCAACAGAGACTTTTACATTTTCAAATGTCAACGACACCGTATCCGAACTGCGGATGCCAAGTTTCCGTTCTTTTTTTCCGTGTGAAAATCCAGGCATTCCTTTTTCTACAATGAAAGCGGAAATTCCTTTGTGTCCTTTTGTAGGATCAGTTTGAGCAATCACAATAACATACTCTGCGTTGATACCGCTTGTAATCCAATTTTTAATTCCATTCAAAATATAAAAATCGCCATCACGCACAGCTGTGGTATGCTGATTGGTAGCATCGCTTCCCGCTTCCGGTTCGGAAAGAGCAAATGCTCCGAGTTTTTTTCCTGATGCCAACGGCACTAGATATTTTTGTTTCTGCTCTTCGGAACCATATTTCGTTAAGCCATAACAGACGAGAGAATTATTTACGGACATAATTACACCGCACGATGCATCGACAGAAGAAATTTCTTCTATCGCAAGTGCATAACTCAATGTATCAAGTGCAGCACCGCCGTATTGTTCGGGAACCATCATTCCCATAAAACCGAGTTCGCCGAGTTTTTTAATTTGTTCGTACGGGAAAATTTCTTTTTCGTCGCGTTCGTCTGCGGTTGCAGCAAGTTCATCCTGCGCAAATTGACGTGCGGTTTCCTGAATCATTTTTTGGGTTTCGCTGAGTTTGAAGTTCATTCATTCCTCACGTACTACCGCCAAGGTGCAGAGATACAAATAATGTTTTTACTGTTCTCTACGAAATGGGGAGACTTAATGGTGATTATTTATTTTTGAGAATAGTCATAGAAACCTTTGCCGCTTTTCTTTCCAAGATATCCTGCGGCAACCATTTTTTTCAACAATGGGCAAGGGCGATATTTCGAATCACCAAGTCCCTCGTATAAAACATTCATAATTGAAAGACAAACATCAAGTCCGATAAAATCTGCCAACGTTAGTGGACCCATAGGATGATTCATTCCAAGTTTCATCACCGTATCAATCGATTCAGGAGTTGCCACACCTTCCATCACGCAATACATTGCTTCATTCAACATCGGCAGCAAAATTCTGTTGGAAACAAATCCAGGAAAGTCATTCACTTCAACCGGAACTTTTTCAACTGCTTCAGATAATTGTTTGACCGCAGAATATGTCTCATTCGATGTTGCGAGACCACGAACAATTTCTATTAATTTCATCACCGGCACGGGATTCATAAAATGCATGCCAATGACGTTTGCCGGTCGTTTGGTAACAGATGCAATCTCGGTAATTGAAATTGAAGAAGTATTTGTTGCAAGAATAGCGTACACCGGAGCGTGCGTATCTATCGTTTTGAAAATATCTAACTTCACATTTTTATTTTCAGTTGCAGCTTCAATCACAATGTCTGCTTCTTTTACAGCATCAGCGAGAACTAATGATGTCTTGATGTTTGCAAGAGTTTTCGATTTTTGTTCTTCACTTAAAGTTCCCTTTTTAACTTGGCGGTCAAGATTGGATGAGATTGTTTTTAATCCTCTATCCAAAAAATCTTGTTTAAGATCGTTCAACAGGACATTGTATCCATATTGTGCAAATACGTGAGCAATTCCGTTGCCCATCGTACCAGAACCGATTACGGTGATATTTTTAATTGCCATAATTTAATTTCAAGTCTAATCTGTGAATCCCTGCCTTGCCGGCAGGCAGGTGTGGTTAACGTTTTAAATCATTTCTACAATTAATCCAGACGCTTCTCCACCGCCGATACAAATTGCGGCAAGTCCGTATTTCATATTTCGTTGTTTTAAATTATTCAATAATGTAACCAAAATTCTTGCGCCGCTTGCACCAATTGGATGACCAAGTGCAACAGCACCGCCATTCACATTTACTTTATTAACATCTAATCCGGCTAATTTATTTACCGCCAAACAAACCAGCGCAAATGCTTCATTCACTTCAAATAAATCTATTTGCTCAAGTGTAAGGTTAGCCTTCTTCAGTACTTTTGGAATGACATCAGCCGGAGCAGTGGTAAATCGTTCCGGATTTTTTGCAGCAGAAGCTTGGGCAATAATTTTTGCAATCGGTTTCAATCCCAGTGATTTTGCTTTTTCTGAACTCATCAACACCAATGCTGCGGCACCATCATTAATCTTAGAAGAATTAGCGGCAGTTGCCGTTCCTTCTTTTGAAAACGCAGGTTTCAATTGTGGAATTTTATCAAAATTTGTTTTGAATGGTTCTTCATCATCTTCAACAAAAGTGATCTCACCTTTTTTTCCGGCGATACCAACTTTAACGATCTCATCTTTGAAGCGACCTGTCTTAACGGATTCTTGAGCTCGCTTATAACTGAGCACTGCAAATTCATCTTGATCTTGTCGTGAAACTTCACATTCAATTGCAGTTGCATCAGAAAAATTTCCCATTGGGGAATTTTTATAAGCATCAAGCAAACCATCGCGCATAATTACATCAAGTAATTCATTGTTCCCCATTCGGTATCCAAACCGAGCTTTGTCTAACAAGTATGGAGCATTGGACATTGATTCCATTCCTCCCGCAACAACTATCTCAGCATCTCCAATTTGAATTGCTTGAGCACCAAGCATCACAGCTTTTAATCCAGACCCGCAAACTTTGTTGATCGTCATACATTCAACCGATGTCGGTAATCCTGCACCGATTGATGCTTGACGCGCGGGAGCTTGACCAACGCCGGCAGCAAGAACATTTCCCATAATAACTTCATTGACGGAATCTTTAGAAATGTTTGCCCGCTTTATCGCTTCATCAATTACAATTGCGCCCAACTTCGGTGCAGTAAGTGAACTTAACACGCCGCCAAACGATCCGATTGGTGTTCGGCACGCACTGACAATAACTACTTCATTCATAATATTAATTCCTTTTTATGTTACAAATTTACACGGAAAATGCTCAAGTTCCAAAACAAAAAAGCCGTCTATAAGACGGCTTTGTCTTTAACTATTCATCGATTTTAAAAACTCTTTGTTGGATTTAGTTCCTCTAAGTCTTTCCAAAAGAAATTCCATTGCTTCAACAGAATTAAAGTCACTCATAAATTTACGAAGGATCCAAATACGATTCAGTTCATCTGGTTCAAAAAGGATTTCTTCTTTACGCGTTCCGGAACGATTGACATCAACCGCAGGGAATATTCGACGGTCAGCCAGTTTGCGGTCTAAAACTATTTCGCTGTTACCGGTACCTTTGAATTCTTCAAAAATAACTTCGTCCATTCTACTTCCGGTTTCAACAAGTGCGGTTGCAATAATTGTAAGGCTTCCTCCACCTTCAATATTTCGTGCAGCTCCAAAGAAACGTTTTGGTCTATGAAGTGCCATCGCATCAACGCCGCCCGAAAGAATTTTTCCGGAATGAGGAACAACGGTGTTATGCGCACGAGCAAGACGAGTGATACTATCTAAAAGGATGACAACGTCATGCTTTGCTTCAACCAATCGTTTTGCTTTTTCCAAAACCATATCAGCAACTTGAACGTGGCGTTCGGGTGGTTCATCAAATGTCGAGGCAACAACTTCAGCACTAACACTACGCTCCATATCGGTTACCTCTTCAGGGCGTTCATCTATAAGCAGCATCAATAATTTTACTTCGGGATGGTTACGAGCAATACTGTTGGCAATTTTTTGCAAAAGAATTGTTTTACCTGCCTTTGGCGGTGAAACAATCATACCGCGCTGTCCCTTACCAATCGGAGCCAGCATATCCAACACACGCATTGCATGTTCGCCGGGAGCAGTCTCTAATTTCAGTCGTTCTTCCGGATACAGCGGAGTAAGATTATCGAACAGAATTCGTTCTCGTATTTTTTCCGGATCGTCTTCGTTCACCGCTTCAACTCGAAGAAGGGCGAAAAAACGTTCGCCGTCTTTTGGCGGACGTACCTGACCGCTTACTGTATCACCGGTTCGCAAACTAAATTTTTTGATCTGAGATGGCGAGATATAAATATCGTCCGGCGATGGTAAATAGTTATAATCAACAGATCGCAAGAAACCATATCCATCCGGTAATACTTCAAGCACACCCTTGCTGAAAGTTTGTCCATCTTTTGCGCTTTGCGTTTCAAGAATTTTGAATATAAGCTCTTGTTTACGAAGATCACTGTAACCGACTAGATCAAGTTCACGGGCGATTTTATTCAGGTCGGAAATTTTTTTGGACTTAAGTTCGGAAATGTCCATTGGCATAAGAGAAGGCTACCTCCTTAGAAGAAATTAAATTAATATTTTATGGTTTGAAAAAAATTCGACGAAAAGATTGTTCGTTACTGTTGGAGTTATTTTGATCAGTTGATAGAATGATAAAGTGTGGATGGTTGACAAGGATTGTTACTTTTAACTACAGTAAAAGTATATGAATTCGCCTTTATTGTCAAGCATTTTTTTTGATTAGTTTCAACAATGGCATCGCTTCCCCCACAAGAAAATGAGAACCCGTTATAACAAGTAATCCATCGGTACCAACTTGTTTCTTTCCAATTGTGATCGCATCATTTACATTTGAAGTAAGCAGACAACGCAATTTCATCGTTGTACAAGTTGAATATAATTGATCTGAAGATAATGCTCGCTCAACCGATGGCTGCGTTACAATTATTAAAGGATTCAGTTTTTTTAGATGATACAAAGACCGTCGATAGTCTTTATCTTTCATTGCGGCGAATATTAGAACAATTTTTTTGTATCCTAATTTTTTAATTTCAGTTGAAAGCACATTCATTCCGTCGGGATTATGAGCAACATCCAAAAGGATCGGAGGAGTAGATTGAATTAGTTCAAATCTTCCCCGCAATCCCGACAGTTGCATCGTATTTTCTAATCCTTCGGCTATAGCGTTATCTCCCACAAGAAATCGTTGGCTTACAATTGTAATTGCAGCAACCGCCGCTTTTGCATTCGAGATCTGATGATTTCCTTTCAATTCTAATTTACAATTTTGCGGTAACGTAATTTTTGAAGAAAACAACAGTGGCGATTTTTTTTCTTTTGCAATACGAATGATAGTTCTTATTGCAGTTCCTTTTATCTCACCAACAACAACCGGAATTGAAGTTTTAATAATACCAGCTTTTTCGGTTGCAATAGAAGTAAAAGTTTTGCCGAGTATTTCTGTATGATCTTTACCAATTGATGTAATTATGGAAACAAGAGGGCGAATGACATTCGTAGCATCTAATCTTCCTCCCAATCCGGTTTCTATCACTGCAAAATCTACTTTTTCATCAGCAAAATATTTGAAAGCAATTGCCGTTGCAGCTTCAAAGAATGTCGCTTTTAATCTGTGAATATGCGGCTGTAACTTTTTCGTATATCTTGCAACATCTTTGTCGGAAATCATTTTACCATTTATTCGTATCCGTTCATTGAATTGTATAAGATGAGGTGAAGTGTATAAGCCAACTTTATATCCAGCCGCAGTTAATATCGCCGCAATCATTGATGACGTAGAACCTTTACCATTCGTTCCGGCTATATGAATTGTTTTTATCGAAGAATGGGGATTCCCAATTGATCTCAAAAGTCTGCGAATATTCCGCAGTCCAAACTTCATTCCGAATTTTTGAAGTGAAAAAAGAAAATCGAGTGTGGAGTTCATAAAAAGAGATTGTGTTTTGTCGCAAAAATTTTATTGCTTTGTCTTACAACCATGAATCAACAATAGAAATAGTTTTGTCCGTTTGAAGTGTTTTTATCAATCGATCAATACTGTCGAAACCATTCTTTTCACAATATTGCCGTACACCTTCTGCAATAGAAATACCTATTGCAGGATTAATAAAATTCGCCGTTCCGATCTGCACCAGTGAAGCGCCAACAATAAAAAATTCGACAGCGTCCTCCCAGCTTGCTATGCCGCCAATTCCTATCACCGGAATTTTAACTGCGTTGCAGGTTTCATATACTTTTGCAAGTGCAATAGGTTTTATTGCCGGTCCGGAAAGTCCGCCGGTTGTTGTTGCGATCTTTGGCTTTCGAGTATGAATATTGACAGACATTCCAATAACAGTGTTAATTACTGAAACAGCATCGGCTCCTTCTGCTTCACATGCCCGCGCATACTCTGAAATATGAGTTACGTTCGGTGTAAGTTTTATGATTAACGGTTTTTCAGTTCGTTTACGAAGTTCTTTTGTAATGAAAGCAACAAGTTTAACATCCGTTCCAAAATTCAATCCGCCCTCTTTTACATTGGGACACGAAACATTTATTTCAAAACCGTGAACACCTTCTTGCACATCAAGCAGTTCAAGAACAGCGCAATATTCATCAACACTGCTTGCAGCAATATTGGCAATAACCGTAGTTCCGGATAGTTTGAGTGTGGGAAGCTTTTCATTAATGAATTTATGCACACCGATATTTGCCAATCCAATCGAGTTCAACATTCCGCTTGCCGTTTCGGTAATTCGAGGATTCGGATTTCCATCTCTCGGTTTCATTGAAAGCGATTTTGTAACAATTCCGCCAAGTTTAGAAATATCAACCAGATCAGAAACTTCATCGCCATATCCAAACGTACCAGATGCGACAAGAATTCGGTTCTTAAACTCAACTTTACGAAGGATAAATGATTCTTTCATGTTACAACCGGACAGTCTTCATTTCGAAAATAGTTCCTTCTTTACAAACCAATTTATATTTTTTTTCTCCGCCAATTACTTCAATGTTGCATCCTTGACACAACCCGATTCCGCAAGCCATATCGCTTTCAAGAGAAGCGTAACACTCAGCATTACGTTCATTGGCGTAATCGGCAACCGCTTTCATCATTCTTGTCGGACCGCAAACAAAAAAACGAATATTTCCATAATCGTTTTCCTTAAAATCTTTTTTAATCAGATCTAATACAGTTCCTTTATAACCTTCACTTCCATCATCAGTAGAGATTTTAACATTCTTCAAATCTTTTGTTACGATCAGTTCCTTATGTCTGCCGCCAAGATATGTTACTATTTTTTTATTGGCTGGAAAATATTTTGTAAGGAATGGAAATGGAGCAACTCCTATTCCGCCGCCGACAAAAATAGCCGTCTCAAACGAATCATCAACAAAAGAAAGAAAACTATTTCCGCACGGTCCCAGCACATCCAACGTATCACCACTCCGCTTGCGAGCAAGTACTTTCGTGCCCGTTCCAATAACATTAAATACAATTGATACTTTATTTCCATCAACGGTAAAGATGCTGAATGGACGACGCAATAACGGAAAATTTTCTCCAACACGAATATTGATGAACTGTCCCGGCTTTGCAGCGGACGAAAGATATTCTGAAATGAATGTCAGCTCTAAAATTTCAGTCGTAAGGGATTTCACCGAATGAATCAAAACGATTTCTTGCTTCATGGAATATTTTTCGGTGATGAAAGTGAATCAGACGGTGATTGTTCCGATTTTATTTCTTGTAATTGTTTCTGTTCTTTCTCTTGTTGTTCTTTCAACTTCTGTTCTTCAATCTTCCGCTGTTTTTCTTCTGCAATGCGTTTTAGTTCATTATCAATTTCAGTTACTTTCGGTCGAACCGTACCGGCAAATTGCGATGCAGGAAATTTAGCCAACAAGCGTCTATAGACTGAAATAGCACTGTCATTTTTCAATAAAGAATTTTCATAATGCCAGCCGGCGGCATACAATGCCTTTGCGGAAAGCAACGATGTTAAGTATTGATCTGTTATTTTATTATAGATACTAATTGCCTGTTCATATTTTTTTTCTTCGGCAAGCAACTCTGCACGCTCGAACAATTCCATTGCAGTATCTTTTTTTGCTTCAATAATTGGAATTCCAAGATTTTTTCTGGCTTCATTTGCATATAGTGAAACTGGGTATTGATCAACAATAATAGTATAAATTGAATCAAGAATATTTTTCGGCTGTTGTTTCATCCCTCTGTAAATTTCTGCAATGGTATAAAAAGCACGCGGTGCAAATTCACTTTTAGGATTATGCTTCACTATATTGTCGAACCAAAATAATGCAGAATCTAAATTTTGGATTTCGAGATAGAATAATCCCGCAAGTTCAAATTTTGTACGAACAATGGAACGCTGCAGAGAATCAATAAGTTTTGCTTGCAAGAGTTCACGATTTATGGATTCTTTTATTTTTGTTGAATCGATAATCTGAACCGAATCTTTTTTACTTTCTTGCCTGCCAGGCTTGGTCATCTTTTTAAGTTTTTCATCTTCACGAACAATCGACACGGTATCTTTCATTACAACTACAGTATCGCGCAATAAAGAAACCCCAGAATCAAGTTGTGCTTTAACAAACAGTGCGTTTAAATAGAGTGAATCGAACTTTGAGAAATCAAAAATTAATGTGGAATATTTATTGAATATCTCCGCTTTGAGTGTTGCTTCTTTATTTATTTCCGAAGAAGGAAATTCAGCTCTAGCCTTATTATACAAAACGCGGGCGGAGTCGTAATTTATTTCATCTGTTTCATAATATTTTGCAATTGCAAAATATGATCGTGCTGCCTCGTCGGTTCTGGCAAATGCTGTGTCAACATAACGGTATCGTTCAATCGATTCCATAATTTTCCCCTGCATGCCCAGCACGGTAGCAATCTCAAAATGGACTATCGAAAAAAATTCAGTGTTTTTTGTATCACCCAGCATGTCGTTCAACTCATCCAATGCTTTTGTATAGTTCTTTTGAAAAGCGTGCATCTTTATTTGCTGAAGTTGAGATTGGAAAATTAATGAATACAACGGGGAATATTCTTCGGCATTGATATATGCTTTCTCAGCAAGATCATACTGCTCTAACGCAGCGTGGCTCTTTCCAACTTGAAAATATATCTGCGTTCGCAATTCATTTTCACTTACCAAATCAACGGCGATAGTATAAAACTTTATTGCATCGACAAAATTGTTGATGGTAAAATAATATTGTGCCAACTCATAAGCGGCTTCACCGCTAATTTCATCGCCAATCTCCGAACCTTTGGAAAGTATTTCCTCAAACTTTTTGATTCCCGCATCAAATTTTTTCTGACGCATCAATGATTTGGCATGCCACAATTGCGATTCAGGAATACGATCGCTCGTGGGAAATTGAACTGCCAATTCCAAAAATTTTCGTTCCGATCGTACGTCATCATCCATGTAGTAATACGCTTTACCAATCATCATCAACGCATCATCAACCCATTTTGAATTCGGATAGAACGAAAGTACTTTTGAATTTTT
>JANONI010000170.1:0-3633 GCA_031420755.1 Bacteroidota bacterium
GTGAGCGTTTCGAGCTCCACACCGATTTTCGCAAGGTGGAGCATCGCAACTTTTTCATCGAGATGCTTGGGAAGCGTGTACACTTTGTTTTCGTACTTACCTGCGTTGTTCCAGAGTTCTAACTGCGCAAGCGTTTGGTTGGTGAATGAGTTGGACATCACAAAAGATGGATGCCCCATTGCGCAGCCGAGATTTACCAAACGACCTTCGGCAAGAACGATGATGTCTTTTCCTTCGATGGTGTATTTATCAACCTGCGGTTTGATGGTATCTTTTGTTTTACCGTAGTTTGCATTCAACCACGCCATATCGATCTCAATATCAAAGTGACCAATATTGCAGACGATAGCATTGTGCTTCATCGCTTTAAAATGTCGTGCGGTGATAATATTTTTATTTCCGGTTGTCGTTACGATAATATCGGCTTCCTTCACAGCATCGTCCATTCGTTTTACTTCATATCCTTCCATTGCAGCTTGAAGTGCGCAGATCGGATCGATCTCTGTAACGATGACGCGAACTTTTGCATCGCGCAATGAATCTGCAGAACCTTTACCAACATCGCCGAAACCTGCAACAACAGCAACTTTACCTGCAAGCATCAAGTCTGTTGCGCGGCGAATTGCGTCCACCAACGATTCACGGCAGCCGTACTTGTTATCAAACTTTGATTTTGTTACGGAGTCATTAACATTGATAGCGGGCATCAACAACGTTCCGTTCTTCATTCGTTCATACAAACGATGAACTCCTGTTGTCGTTTCTTCGGAAAGTCCTTTAATTCCTGCGGCAAGTTCGGGATATTTATCGAATACCATATTGGTCAGATCGCCACCGTCATCAAGAATCATATTCAGTTGTTTGCCATCTTTAAAAGCGAATAATGTTTGTTCAATGCACCAATCAAATTCTTCGGCAGACATTTCTTTCCATGCATAGACCGGAATACCGGCGGCTGCAATCGCCGCTGCTGCGTGATCCTGCGTTGAGAAGATATTGCATGATGACCACGAAACTTCTGCGCCAAGATCAATCAATGTTTCGATCAACACTGCCGTCTGAATCGTCATGTGAAGACAGCCGGCGATGCGTGCACCTTTTAAAGGATTTTTCCCTTTGTGCTCTTCGCGAATTGCCATTAAGCCGGGCATTTCTACTTCAGCTAATTTAATTTCTTTTCGTCCCCACGTTGCGAGAGACATATCTTTAACTTTGTATGGAAGTGACGGTTTTGAAATTTTCTTTGCCGAAACTTCGTCCATTACTGCACTCATTGTTGCTCCTTAATTTGTGAATATAACCTTATGCCGAAGGCACGCCTTTGGCGCGGGGTTATTAAAAAATAATTTTATTTTGCTGCTTTCTTCAACATTGGAACCAAATCTAATTGTTCCCACGAAAATTCATTCCGTCCAAAATGTCCGTATGCTGCAGTGTTCTTATAGATCGGACGAAGTAAATTCAATCGTTTAATGATTCCGCGAGGTGTCATATCAACATTCTTCACCAGAATCTTTGAAATCTCCGCATCGGGCATAACGCCGGTGCCGAATGTCTGAACATAGATCGAAACCGGTTCTGCAACGCCAATTGCATACGCAACCTGTATCTGACATTCTTCTGCAAGACCTGCCGCAACCACGTTCTTTGCAAGATGGCGTGTTGCATACGCCGCGCTGCGGTCAACTTTGGACGGATCTTTTCCTGAGAATGCTCCGCCGCCGTGCGGTGCGCGTCCGCCGTATGTATCAACAATAATTTTTCGGCCGGTCAATCCACTGTCGCCGTGCGGTCCGCCAATAACAAAGTTGCCGGTTGGATTGACATAATATTTTGTTTTATTGTCGAGAAGACGAGCGGGAATAACTTTTTTAATAACATTGTTTATGATGTCATCTTTAATTCTTTTTTGGGAAACGTTCGGATCGTGCTGTGTGGAAAGAACAACGGCATCAACGCGGATTGGTTTACGTCCTTCGTATTCAATTGTTACCTGCGATTTTGCATCGGGACGAAGATACGGCATTAATTTTAAATTCCTTTTGCGAATGTCGGCAAGTTTTTTAACAAGCTGATGCGCATACATAATTGCCGCAGGCATCAATTCAGGAGTTTCGTTGTTCGCGTATCCGAACATCATTCCCTGATCGCCAGCACCGCCGGTGTTCACTCCCATTGCAATATCGGCTGATTGTGAATGGATCGCGTTCAAAATTCCGCACGATTCAGCATCGAACTTATATTCTGCTTTATTGTAACCAATTTCTTTAATGGTATTACGGACAACTTCGTGAATATCAACGTATGCATTGGATGTTACTTCTCCGGCAACGATAACCTGCCCTGTTGTTACCATGGTTTCTACTGCAACACGTGAATATTTATCTTGCGTAAGAAGTGCATCAAGAATTGAATCTGAAATTTGATCGGCAACTTTATCGGGATGTCCTTCCGAAACCGACTCTGAGGTAAAAAGATAACGCATTAAATGGTAACTCCTGTAATAATAATGAATAAAAAAATAAAAGTTCTAATCTTAAAACGTGGAAATAAAATTCCAAATAACAACATTCAAATTTCAAACGTTTGAGATTTGGGTTTTGTTATTTGGATTTTCATCAGTAATATTCTAGTTCCGATGAATCGCCGATATTGATCCGTTTGAATCCGCCTTTAATGAGCGCATTGTTTCCAATAATGGAATCTTCGAGCAATGCATTCTCAACCGTTGCATTTTCACTGATGATCGTATTCCGAACAATAGAGTCTTTAACTCTTGCTCCATCGGCAATTGTTGCGAACGGTCCGATGACTGAATTTTTTACGATTGCTTTTGAAGAGATAAATACCGGCGGACAAACAACAACACCTTCAGGAACAATGTTCGTTTGTGTTTCGTGCAGCAAGTGCCGATTGGTTTCGAGCAGTGTTTCCGGTTTTCCGCAATCATACCAACCTTCAATCGCAAACGTGGTCAATTTTTCACCACGCTCGATCATCGCCTGCAACCCATCGGTCAATTGATATTCATTTTTGGTGCGAACATTCCGTTTAATATTTTCTTTCAAACAATCAATCAACACATCCGGACGTTTTATAAAGTAGAGACCAACAAGAGCAAGATTGCTGGTGGGTTGTTCCGGTTTCTCAATCAGTTTTGTGATGAAACCATTGTTCGTTTCCGCAACACCAAATCTTCGCGGGTCGCTCACTTCTTTTACGCCAATGGTGGAATATTCGCTGTTGACCATTTTTCCCAGATCAACATCAAATACCGTATCGCCAAGAATAATCAGAATGGGATCTTTGGAGATTGTATGACGCGACAAAAATATTGCGTGACCAAGTCCGAGCCGTTCTTCCTGTTCAACAAAATCAACTTTGATCGTATAATTTTCGGTAATGTATTCTTTAATCAAATCGCCGAGGTACCCAACAATAATTGTTGCAGAATCAAATCCTTCCGCAATAATCTTATCCATAATGTGACCGATGATCGGTTTCCCGGCAACATTTAAGAGAACTTTGGGAACGGTAAATGTGTGTGGTCGCAGCCGGCTGCCAACGCCGGCAACGGGTATAATTGCGCGCATAAATTCCTTATACAATTGTATGAAAAGGTACCAAAATTCC
>JANONI010000171.1:0-5108 GCA_031420755.1 Bacteroidota bacterium
TCATAATTTGTCAGAAGAACGGGAGACTTCTGCCGAAGGGATGCAGACTGTGTGAAAAGTCAAACGATATATATCCCCGAAATCTCAAAGATTTCGGGGATATTGACGCTTAAATAATAGTTTTCACACAGTCTGCATGGCTTTGCCACAAGCGAAAAAGTTGATAGAAAAAAATCATTTCAGTGAAGGGCGAAGTGAGCGTAGCGAACGTAGCCCTTCACTGAAGTATCGCTTGCACCACTGGAGAACATCATACCATCCTGTTTTACCATGTATCAACAGGGGGATACCATAGTATGTTCCGATTTCCATTATACTATTCAAAATTGGGTTTAAATTGTGTATATTTACCCTCACACTATAAAATATGATAAAACGTAATTGGAAAATAATCTTTGTCGTTATTTCACTGTTGTTTGATATCCTTGCCATTTTTTTAACTCGAATTATCGTTAAATATTATTTTGCTGGCCACATCGAATTTAATGACCCGCGGTTCTATTTTCCGGCAGTTGTAGTAACCATCATCTATGTGTTGATCGCCTCGATGTTTGGACTCTATCGTGGTTCATTCCATTTGAGTCTGCGTTTGCAAAATTTCATCATGTTCCGCTCTTATGTAATTGCTGTTTTAATCGCCAACTCTACAATCTTATTTTTCGGTCTTTTCTATCAACGCTTATCATTGGTTTCCTTTTTTATCATGCTGCCAATATTTTTGTTTATTGCAAGATTTCTGTTGAAACAATTAAACCTCTATTTTCAACGCCATGGATATGGCATTCACGATACATTGATCGTTGGATTTAACGGCGATGCCAGAAAGGTATTCTTTCGATTCTCTGTTTTTCCTGAATTAGGTTATCGGGTAAGAGGACTTGTGGTCGATACCAAAAGCGAATTATCGTTTCCGGTTCCCCAATTTTTTCTTGATGAACTGGAAACATTAATAAAGCAATATAATATCGATCGGATATTCATCCCTTCTGATAAAATACATATCAAAGAATATGGCCGGATTGAAAATGTTTCCAGACGGCATGGTGTTAAAGTAAAGATCATATCTTCCGAAACGGAACATATCTTGAAATTATCAAAGATATATGATATAGCCGGAATCACGATCTTCACTCCGGTACGAGTGAAAATCAGTTTTCTAAAGAATGTAACAAAACGAATATTTGATTTTGTCCTATCGGTGATCATCACAGCAATATTACTTCCCGTATTCATTATTACTGCGGCAGCAATTTTTCTTGAATCCGGCAGACCGATCTTTTTCCTTCAAGAAAGGACATCACACAAAAACGGCAAAAGGTTCAACTTCATTAAATTCCGAAGCATGGTCTGTAATGCTGAAGAATTAAAAAGAGAGCTGGAAGATAAAAACGAATCTGACGGTGCATTGTTCAAGATGAAGGATGATCCCAGAGTGACTAAGGTTGGGAAAATCATCCGAAAACTTAGCATTGATGAATTACCGCAATTAATCAATGTCGTTATAGGTGATATGAGTTTGGTGGGACCGCGTCCCTTGCCGCCTGTTGATTTTGATAAAGCCAATGAATCTGAAGAATTTTGGAATGTGATCAAAGACAGAGCTTCGGTAAAACCAGGAATGACAGGATTGTGGCAGATATCCGGACGCAGCGATATTAAATTTAAGGAAATGATTCTGCTTGATCTTTATTATGTTGAAAATTCATCACTGCTGTTCGATCTAGAAATATTATTTGAAACAGTACCAGTTGTCTTATTCGGACGGGGTGCCTATTAAAATACAATTGATCATTGATACTCAAATATGTTAGGGTAACAACTTGAGTGAACTGTAATGAAAGAGATATTAACGAAAATTGCGGAATAGGAAAGTGTGGAAATAATAAAACGTTTTGCTATTGGCGGGGGAATAACACATTTTTAGTATGTTGAAGTGAGAACGACATACGACTTAGAGGTGTCATGGTAACAATGAAATTCAATCATTAATCGCAAAATTTAATCGAGTGGATAAGGATAAGAAATTTAAGATAAAGTATGACGACCAATAACATTCTCGAAATTTTTTTTGAAAAGAAACGTCAATACCATAATCGTAATTCGAATGTTCCCTTTGAGGAAAAGGTGCGGCAGACTATTGAACTTCAGAAAATAGATACAGAGTTCAACAAACAGAGAAAAAGACCTCGTGCGCCTTATATGAGAATATGGCGCATTGATGAGAAACAAATAGTAATTGTACGACCGAGTTGCAACGACATACAATAACACTCCGTATTTAAAAATCTTTCATGAACGCACATTTTTTTAATCTTACATTTCATTACCAATGGCTCGAATCGGAATTAGATGCGATAGTTCTTCTGTTCGATTGAAAGAGGGAGGCGTAGATGTGCAAATATTTTCTGTTTGGTGCAAAAGTGATTACAGAAAAGAAAGAGTCTGCAATTAAAAAGATCGACCCGTTGAAGGCAAATATGAATTGAAATAAAAAACCCCCGCAGAAGCGAGGGTTTTTTATTTTTAGAGATTTAATCCTTCTTCTTCTGTGCGTTGATTTCTGCGTACTGCTTTTACCAACTTCATTCGCTTTTTCACCGATGGCTTTGTGAAGAATGTTCGTTTTTTGAATTCCTTAAGAACTCCTGAACGTTCATATTTCTTTTTGAAGCGTCTGATTGCACGGTCAATAGATTCATTCTCGTTGACTACGATTCCTACCAAGTATTTCACCTCCCTTGATTTGGCTGGATAGCCCGCCTTCTTTCTCGACCGTCGGTTTTTTGGCGGTTTGGCGGGTTGTGTATTAATCTGCTAATTGTAAATTTTCAACCAATTTTTTGGTTCCGCTCTTTTCAAAGTTGACCCAAATGGCATTTCCACCGTTTGAAGTTTTTTCTTTCGAAGTAATTTTCCCCATATCATCCCAATCTGTATGATAAATAGAAGAACCTACGACAAAAATTTTATCCGGCGTATAATCGACACATTCTTCTCGAATATACGTAATAACGCTATCATCTTTTTTATTCAAGTTGGTATCAAGCATCATACTGTGATGACAGCGAGTGCATCGATACCATACTTTGTGTTCTGCCCCGACAACTGCGCCGATGATTGCCATTTTTGATTCTCTACCACACGATGTGCATAGTTGTGTAACATATTTTGATTTACTCATTGAGCGTACTCTCCATTCGCAGAAAATGTTCTACGCGAAAAAATAATAACAATTGGTTGATGGGTTACCGTTGTGTTATTTCACTATAATAAAATACAAAATTTCGTTCACTTGAGTCAAGCAATTTTCAGTTAATTTTTTTTGATAATTGAAGCAGGCACTGCTTCATCAGGGGGCGTTTCATTGATTTTATAAACAAAATTCAATATCTTACACAGTAATTTTATTCAAAGAGAAATATGTCTTATTTTATAATGCTAATTATTTTTGCTCGTGAATAACTTTTTTCATTCGGAAGAGGGGTAACCCTCTTTCTTATTTTTGGCTTCATATTGAAAGGAAAGTATGACAGAGAAGCAATTTGATGTGGTTATAATCGGTGGAGGTCCCGGTGGTTATGTTGCTGGAATTCGTGCCGGACAATTAGGACTAAAAACTCTTGTTATTGAAAAAGATAAACTTGGCGGCATTTGCTTAAACTGGGGATGTATTCCGACGAAAGCTTTGATTAAAAATGCCGAAGTGCTGACAACATTCAAACATGCCGAAGATTTTGGATTCTCATTCGATAATTTAAAAATAGATTTTTCGAAGGCGGTAAAAAGGAGTCGCGATATTTCCGCGAAGAGTTCGAAGGGCATAGAATTTCTTTTTAAGAAAAATAAAGTCGAACATCTGCACGCAACGGCAACGATCGTTTCAAAAGGTGTTGTTGAAGTTGATCAGCAAGGAAAAAAAGAAAAGATCAATGCGAAACATATTATTATCTCTACCGGAGCGCGTCCGCGTATCCTTCCGAATATTCCAATAGATTATAAACAGATTCTCACCAGTACTGAAGCAATGATCCTCCCGGAAGTTCCGAAAAGAATGGTGGTGATTGGTTCAGGTGCTATCGGTTCTGAATTTGCGTACATCTACAATGCGTATGGCACTAACGTAACAATTGTTGAGATGCTCGATAGCTTGCTTCCGGTAGAAGATCGTGAGATCACAAAAATATTACGACGCAACTTTGAAAAATCCGGAATTGAAGTGTTGGTTGATACAAAAGTTGAAAGTGTAACAACTGGAAAAGAAGCAACAGTTAAAATTTCAAACAACGATGGTGTAAAAGAAATTAAAACAGATATCGTATTGAGTGCAATTGGCGTTCAGGGAAATATCGAAAATCTTGGTCTTGAAGCACTTGGTGTGAAGACCGAAAAATCATTCATTAAAGTTGATAAACATCTTAAAACAAATGTTGCTGGTATTTATGCAATCGGTGATGTTGCAGGTCCGCCATGCCTTGCGCACAAAGCTTCGCACGAAGGAATTGTCTGCGTTGAAACAATCGCTGGTAAACATCCGCATGCTATTGATTATGACAATATTCCCGGATGCACATATTGTCAGCCGCAAGTTGCAAGTGTTGGAATGACGGAAGAGAAAGCGCGAGCAGCGGGCAAAGACATTAAGATTGGCCGTTATTCCTTTCGTTCGCATGGGAAAGCTCTTGCATTGAATGAAACCGAAGGAATGGTAAAGTTAATTTTTGACGCAAAGTATGGTGAACTTCTTGGCGCGCATATCATCGGACCGGAAGCTACTGAAATGATTGCGGAACTTGTTACAGCGCGCACACTTGAAACTACCGCAGAGCAAATCTATAATTCAATTCACGCACACCCAACGTTGACCGAAGGTATTGCCGAAGCTGCGTTGGATGCATACGGTCGTGCGTTACATATTTAATTGTTGGTAACTACACAGCGCAATTTATTGTTTCCTTACAGGTCGTAGACAAAGACTTTCTATTAAAACATTGAGGAAAATCATTGCCACACCTGCCCGCTCTACGAGTCGTAGACCGCACATACAACGTGCTTATGGCAGGCGGGGAGTTCACAGAGTAGAAACATAAAATATTTTCTTTGAAAATCTG
>JANONI010000172.1:0-18749 GCA_031420755.1 Bacteroidota bacterium
CATTGTTACGCTTACGTCATCGGAGTTGAGAAAAAAAACATTCGATACTCCGATGACGGTGATCCTTCCGGAACAGCTGGTGTAAAGATCCATTCCGCCATCCAATCAAAAAATCTTTCGGATATTCTTTTGGTCGTTACCCGATATTTTGGCGGCACCAAATTAGGTGTTGGCGGATTGGGAAGAGCATATTTTGAATCCGCAGAAAGCGGAATTAACCACACAACGATCATTTCAAAAGCACTCATTCAAGAAATGCAGATCGCTTTTCCTTTTTCAGAAACGAATCCTGTTATGAATATCATCAATTCACACAAACTAAAAATTGCTGCGACCACATATTCTGATGAACGTTCAATCATAGCACTTCATGTCATTCCATCGCAGGCGACATCAGTCGGAGATCTTTTTGTGAATGTAACTCGCGGTTCAGCTCAAATTTCCTTTGGTGAAAAGAAAACGGTGAATTGGCAATGATCGAGGCGATATTTCTGTTTGCTGTTGGAATTTTTGTCGGTATGTTTGGTACACTCATCGGTGTCGGCGGCGGATTCATCATCGTTCCGTTATTGACGATTGTGTATCAGTTCACGCCGCAGCATGCGGTTGGTACTTCTATGGTTATCGTTGCGCTCAACGCACTTTCAGGAACAATCTCGTATATCCGACAACGAAGAATAGATTACAAGACAGGATTATTGTTTGCTTCTGCAACTCTTCCCGGATCATTTTTTGGCGCGTACCTTTTGCAAATGATTTCAAAACCTGTCTTTGATGTCAGCTTTGGAATATTGCTTTTAAGCATTTCAACATATTTAGGAATCCGAAAACAACCGATCAATGATGTGCTTACTATCGATTCGTTTCAACGACCAAATTATAATAAATTTTTAGGAATGTCCATCAGTTTTCTTGTTGGGTTTGTTGCAAGCATGGCGGGAATTGGAGGAGGCGTTGTTCATGTTCCTGCAATGATATATCTGTTCGGTTTTCCGCCGTTCATTGCAATTCCAACGTCGCATTTCATCCTTGCTATATCGGCAACATTTGCGGGAGGCAGCCACGCTTTTATTGGTGAAGTTGAATGGAGTTTTATTCCGTATCTCGGTGTTGGAGCAATCATCGGAGCGCAAATTGGAGGGAGATTATCCCACAAGATTAAAAGTGTTTGGATCATTCGAGTATTGCTTGTGGTGATGATGATTGTTGCTGTACGATTGATCGGAAGGAATCTTTAGGCCGAATTTGTTATTCGAAAACGTTCGATGCAGGATACCTCAGAGGTATCCTATATCTTTATAGGCTATATAATTGAGACATCTGAAAAATCCAACATCACTGTCATTCCGAGGAACGAAGTGACGAGCCTGCCTGCCGTCAGGCAGGGAATCTCGCTTTTATGGATAAATTCTAGTGTGAGATTTCTTGCTTGCCCCTTTGGTGGCTACGCTCGAAATGACAAAAGACATTAATTTTTCAGACATCTCCTATCGTTAATCAAGATTCTTCAAAAGAAATTCAAGATCCGATTCTTCTTGAATACGTACTTCGCGCGCTTTGCTGCCATCAAACGGACCAACGATGCCGGCTTCTTCCAACTGATCCACCAGTCGTGCGGCTCGTGAATAACCGACACTTAAACGACGCTGAAGCAACGAAACAGAACCTTGTTGATGGCGAACAATAATTCTTGCTGCCTCATCGAACAACTCATCGCGTTCGCCTGTACCGCCGCCACTTCCACCTTTCTTCTTTTCAAGTGCGGAAGGAAGTTCATACGGCTTGCTGTATCCTTTTTGTTTTCCGATATGGTTAACAATCTCTTCCACTTCTTCTGCAGAAATGAAAGCATTCTGCATACGAATCGCCTTAGGACTGGTGGGAGAAAGATACAACATATCACCGCGCCCAATCAATTGTTCTGCTCCGCTGCCGTCTAAGATAGTACGAGAATCGATTTTTGATGAAACTGCATACGCTATACGTGACGGAAAGTTTGCTTTGATCACACCGGTGATCACGTCAACCGATGGTCGCTGGGTTGCGAGAACAAGATGGATTCCTACTGCGCGGGCAAGTTGAGCGATACGCGCAATGGATTCTTCCACTTCTTTTGCTGTTGTCATCATTAGATCTGCAAGTTCATCAACAATAACAACGATGTACGGCAGAAAGCGATGCTTTAATGTTTCGGTATCCTTCACCTTCAATTTGCCATCTTTAAATCGCACATTATAATCGGTTACATGGCGCACTCCGGCTGATGCCAGAAGATCGTATCGTTTTTCCATTTCGATCACACATGATTTTAATATAAGCACGGCATTCTGCGGCTGTGTGATGATCTTTTCGTCCATATCCGGAGAAACTGCAAGGTAATGGTTCTTCAGTTTTTCATAGAAATTCAGTTCAATCTTTTTAGGATCGACAAGAATAAATTTCAATTCCGACGGATGAAGACGGTACAACAAACTTGCAATGATCGTATTGATACCGACGCTTTTTCCCATACCGGTTGCGCCGGCAATAAGAACATGCGGCATCTTTGCAAGATCATCAATAAAAATTTCGCCTGTGATCGTTTTCCCCATAGCAAGCGGAAGTGCTGCTTTGCTGTCGCGGAATTTTTCAGAATTCAATATACTACGAATCGTCACGATCTGCGGTTTGTTATTTGGAATTTCCACACCAACCGTTCCTTTTCCGGGAATCGGTGCTTCAATACGAATTCCACGCGCCTGCATTGCTAGAGCAAGATCATTGGATAGACTGGTGATCTTTGAAACTTTCACTCCCGTGGCAGGTACAAGTTCATACAGTGTCACAACAGGTCCAGGTGTTACGCTGACATTTGCGATTTCAACATCAAAGTCGGCAAGTTTTGCCTGCAGCAGTGCTGCATTTGCTTTCAGTTCTTCATCACTGATCTTCTCTTCATATTTTTTTGGGTCAAGCAGATCAACTGAAGGAAATACAAAATCAATCTCTTCATCTTCAACTTCACGTTCCTCAAGTTCCGCTTCTTTTTCTTTTACACCTTCTTTAATTTCCAGCGGAGTATCAAGCAAATCAAAAGTCGGCAGAGTTTCATTGATTAGTTCTCTGTCAACAATCGGCTGCGAACGGCCGATCTCTTTTTTCGGCTGTATCACTTTGGGTTCTGGCTTTTCTTCGGGACTGGAAATTTCGGTATCCATTCGTTTTACTTTTATCTCCGCTGCTTCACGCTTTTTCTCTTCTTCTTTTTGTTGTGCGCGAATTTCCTGCTGCTCTTTCCACTCATCCATCTTCGCGCCAAAGAATTCACCAATTGCAATAATAAAATCTTTAATACGTTCAGAGGTCTTGTGAAGATCAAGATCGACAGCAAGCGTAAGGGTAACAATGCCGAGCGAAACTGTGATGATTATTCCGCCCGCCAGCCCGATTGATTGCTGAAGAATTGTTGCGAAGAATGCGCCAAAACTTCCGTGCCATTCCGCAGAAATTACTTCACTCAATCCAGACTTGCGCAGTAATCCAAAAAATGCAGAGCCGAGCAGTGCTAGAATGATCGCATAATTCGTGAAGTACACAAGGCGGCGGATATTTCCGCTGCGAAGCATCGTCCATCCCCACATCAACATCAATGTTGGAACGATGAACGCAAAGAGACCAACAGTAGAGTTGATAAGAAAATTGGAAAGGATCGCACCAAACAGTCCGAGCCAATTCGTCGTCAGTTGCGATTTTAGTTGAATGAACGGATCGTTGGTAAAGATTTTATAGAGATCGGAAAATCGAACATCGCCGTTCGCTTCATCGCCGGGCGAATACGATACCATGGAGAGCAAAGCCATCAATCCAAAAACAATTACAAGGAAGGATAAAACCTGTTTCCGCTGCTGCATATTTTTCTTTGAACCGTTATCCTGTTTCTTGCGCCGTGGCGCGGTCGTTGCCGGTTGATCTTCTTGTTGTGGCAGCGGAAAATCTTCCATTATTCTCCTTTTCCGCCTGTTGTATCAATACTAATTGGTACATGAGGAACTGCTGGGTCCGCTTTCTTTTTCAATCGAAGGACATTGCTGGAAAATTCGGGAACAACATCAAATGCATCAACATTGGTGCAGAATTCAAGATCATTCTCATAACCGATCTCGATAAGAAATTTTCCATGATCGCATGTTCGCGCCATTTTCAGCAGATTCTTGCTTGCATTTTTGTACAGCGTGTACGCAGCGGAAGCGGAATCGTTGAACTCGAATTCAGAATTTTTTCCATCCATCAATTCCTTAATAATCATTCCGGCACAGACCGTATCTTCAAGACAGAACTGCGTGTGCTTTCCCGCGCACAGGATATACACATCGTCTTTCAATTCCGTAATCCGCTTTACGGTAGCAGACATGTTAATGAATCCTGCGATCAACAGATTCTTTGCGTACCGCGCTTTCCACATTGCGGGCGCGCCGTTAGACGTACAGAAGATGATCGATTTGTTCTTCACCGCTTCTTCGGTGTACTCAAGCGGCGAATTGCTAAGATTAAATCCTTCAATTATTTTTCCATTCCGTTCTCCGCCGCGCAGAACAACATCGCCAAACAAATTACCGGAAACCTTCACCGCTGATTCGATCGTGTTAACTGGAATGATTTCTTTTGCGCCATTGTTCAACGCGGTAATCACTGTTGAACTTGCGCGCAGAACGTCTATGACAACAACATTCTTATCGCGCATAAAAAGATCATCAATCTGCGATGGTGAAAAAAAGACTTCAATTTTCATATATTAAATTTCCCCTGTGTGAACATACGTTTGCACTGTTGTTATTTCTTTAAAAATGGAAGATCTACGACTGTAGCATCAATCATTTTCCCCCGAACATCCATTACAATTTTTGAACCGATCTCTGTGTGTGGAACGTTCACATATCCCAACGCAATTCCTTTTTCGAGCGATGGCGAAAATGTGCCGCTGGTAACGACACCAACATTTGTTCCGTTCACCACCAGCGGATAGCCATGACGCGGCACCGCTTTGTCATTCAACATCATTCCGACTAATTTTCTCTTCGGTCCTTCAGCTTTTATCTTTTCCAAAATTGGCTTTGCTACAAACTCGCCTTTATTCAATTTTGTGATCCATCCCAGATTCGCTTCGATCGGATTCGTTGTTTGGTCAATATCGTTTCCGTAAAGACAATATCCCATTTCCAACCGTAATGTATCGCGCGCTCCAAGACCGATTGGAGTAATTCCAAATTCTTTTCCCGCATCAAAAATTGCATTCCAAATTTTTTCGGCGTGAGCCACATTGAAATAAATTTCAAATCCCAATTCACCTGTATATCCTGTTCGAGAGATGATCATCTCAATTCCTGCAACACTTCCCTGCACAAAATTGTAATATGGAATTACAGAAAGATTTGCCGAAGTCAGTTTCTGCATTGTTGCAAGCGATTTCGGTCCTTGAATTGCAAGCAACGCTGTTTCATCACTGTTGTTTTCGAACGTAACATCTGCCGGACAATGTTTCTTCATCCACTCCCAGTCTTTTTCGATATTCGATGCGTTCACAACGATCATATAAGAATGTTCTGCGAGCATATAGATCAGAAGATCGTCCACTATTCCACCGTCATCAAAACACATTGCAGAATATTGCGCTTTTCCCGGAGTCAGTTTCGAGACATCATTCACAGTGATCTTTTGAAGGAATGACAATGCATTCGCACCTTTTGCAAAGAACTCGCCCATATGGGAAACGTCAAATACACCAACCGCATTACGAACAGCTTTGTGTTCTTCCATTATTCCGGCATACAGCACCGGCATTTCATAACCGGCAAAAGGGACTATCTTTGCACCTGCATTCTTGTGAAGATCATAGAATGGTGTTCGTTTCATTTCGGCTGTCCTTTTTTCCAGTCAGCAAGAAATTTTTCAAGACCGCTATCCGTCAACGGATGTTTAATTAATTGATCGATCACTTTCAACGGCATTGTACAGACGTGTGCGCCGATTAATGCCGCTTGTTGAACATGAATAGGATGGCGAATACTTGCAACAAGCACTTCCGTTTCAAATCCATAATTATTATAGATCGTTACAATCTGTTCGATCAACATCATTCCATCAGTGCTGATATCATCAAGCCGTCCCACGAACGGACTGATATATGTCGCTCCTGCTTTTGCGGCAAGCAGTGCTTGATTTGCAGAAAAGCAGAGCGTAACATTTGTACGAATTCCTTCGGAATGAAATGCTTTTGCAGCTTTCAATCCGTCTTTAATGAGAGGAAGTTTGATAACGATGTTATCGTGAATCTTTGCAAGTTCTTTTCCTTCCTTCATCATTCCTTCAAAATCTATTGCAACAACTTCTGCGCTGATTGGTCCGTTGACCACGGCACAAATCTCTTTCAACAGTGTCACAAAATCTTTTCCTTCTTTTGCAACAAGCGAAGGATTGGTTGTAACACCATCAAGAACGCCGAGAGCATTTGCTTCTTTAATTTCTGCAAGGTTTGCTGTATCGATAAAAAATTTCATGTGCTACTCCGCATTTATTCCATTAACAGTGTCTTTATTTCTTTTTTAAGCAACGGTAAATCTTTAATAGTTTATTTCTTTTATTTATTGCCACGAAAACACAAAAACACAAAAATTTATTTTATAGAACAAAACGTTTAATGCCTTGCCCAATATTAGCAACATTGAAATTGATTAAATAGCCTAAACGCTTATTTGTCAATTTTAAGTGGCTTAATATCTGTGCATCCCAAACAGGATTTACTAAATCGACTGCCTTGATTTCACAAATTATTTTGTCTTCTACTAAGACATCTAATCGTAAACCCTCTTGAAAAGTAATCCCGTCATAGACAATCGGAATATCCATCTGACGCAAATATTGCAAACCTCTTTTTTCTAATTCGTGACAAAAACAAATTTCATATACTTTTTCAAGTAAGCCGGGACCTAAAGTTTTATGAACATTATATGCTGCGTCAACAATCTTTTTCCCGATGATTTCCAATTCTTCGGGTAGCGGTTCAAATTTCTTTTTGTGCGTTTCGTGCTTTGGTGCTTTTGTGGCATATTTACTACCATTTAATTTGCAAATTCCGGTGTAATATCTTTATCCTGTTTTACAGAAACGAAATGGAAATCATCAATTTGAAGCATCTTATCTTCTTCGATCGTGATCCATTTCAGGAAGTTCACGCGCATCTGCCATTTACGATTGAAGAATCCTTCGTTGATGAATTCTGCCATGCTCGGATTGATACGAAGATGCAGTCGAAATTCTCCGCCGCCTTCGTTTCGATATCGGCGAAGCCATCGTTCAATGTTGCTCATGATCGTCGTTTTCGATTGGATCATACCAGAACCGCCGCAGACCGGGCATGGTTCCATAAAACTATGAATAACACTTTGCCGTGCACGCTGGCGGGTAATCTGCATCAGACAGAAATCGGTCAACGGAAGTATCGTATGCTTCGAGCGATCCCGCTTGAACTCTTTCTTCATTTCGTCGTACACTTTTTTCTTGTTGCGATCATCGAGCATGTCGATAAAATCGATAACAATGATTCCGCCAAGATCACGAAGACGAATTTGACGTGAAAGCTCGCGGGCAGCTTCAAGATTGGTTTTAAGAGAATTCTCTTCTTGTTCTTTGCTTGCTGCATATCTTCCGCTGTTCACATCAATCACCACCATTGCTTCAGTCTGTTCTACAATAATATATCCGCCATGTTTCAACCATACTTTGCGGGCAAGCAGCGTAGCAATCTCTTTTTCAATACCGAATGAATCGAAAAGCGGTTCGCGTTTTCCATAAAACTCAACTCGGTCTGCCATTTCCGGAGAGAAAACTTTTACGTACGATTTTATCTCTTTGAATAGCTTCTTATCATCGGTCACAACTCGTTCTACTTGTTCGCTGAAGAGATCACGAATCACGCTGGATGTTGTCGCCATATCTTTATAGATCAATGACGGTTGTTTTTCTTCCTTTGCGCTCTTCTCAATATCTCTCCAGTTTGCAAGCAGCGATTCCAAATCGTTCAGGAATAATTTTTCGTCCTGATTCTCTGCATTCGTCCGAACAATAACTCCAAATCCGGCGGGAAGGATGCTTCGCACCAATCGGCGCAATCGGCGGCGTTCTCGAAAACTACTGATCTTTTTGGAGATACCGACTTTACCATCGAACGGCAGAAGAACCAAGAATCGTCCGGGAAGAGAAACTTGTGAAGTAACGCGAACACCTTTTTTGGCAACAGGTTCCTTCGTGATTTGAACAATGATCTCCTGACCTTTTGTTATTGTAACATTCCGTCGTTTTTCTTCACGGGGTTTTTGGTCGGGTTTTGTTTTTTTTACCGCAGCTGATTTTTTTCCGTTCTCAGCCGGTTCATCCGAATCATCATCGTCTTCATCATCCAGCATGGCATTATACTCATCCTGCACATCACTGATATCGGAAAAATGGAGGAATGCATCTTGTTGCAAGCCAATATCAATAAACGCCGCCTGAATACCAGGCATTACTTTGGCTACTTTGCCAAAATAAATATCTCCCATCATACGTTCTTTTTCAGGAGTCTCTACAAATAACTCCGCCAATCGGGCATCTTCCGTAATTGCAATTCGGATTTCGTTACCGACTGAATTAATCAAAATTTCTTTTTTCATTTATAACAACAGCCTTTCACATCTTCAGACAAGTTCTTTGTTCACTTATCGAATTTCTTAAGTTAATTATGCACCCATTATTGGGATTTACACTTGGTTTCCTACGGCACTGCATAAGGTAATAACGCTAACATTGCGTAACTATTACTCCCTTTCCACACAAATTGATTGAAATTTACGAAAATATAGCTTGGTGTGCAAGGTAAGTTTGGAAAGGGAGGAAATAAAAATCCGCTTTTCTTTGTTTTTTCCTTTATTTCACAATGTTACACAGTTTTTTCCGGGACCAGTCGACGGAAAACTGGAACGAGAATGTAATAGAGTGCAATTGCAATGAGGGGAGCAGTGAGAAACCACACAGCAATTGCACGGACATTGGTCAGCCATAACAAGCTGATCGCTCCAAGCATATCCGTTTGGAGCATGGAAAATATCTTTACAAGATCGAGTGGAATTGGGGGCTGATTAAATAGAAACTCGCCGGCACGAATGAACGGAATGAACAACAATAATTGCAGTGGATAGGTGAAATAATTGATTATGGAAAAAGTGTACAACAGCGATGTCTTTAAGGAATTCATCCGGCAATGGGGCGATGCAATGCCTCAGATGAAGAATACCGCGGAACAAAATAAAAAATAAATTTTATTCTTTAAACAAACTACCAGAATCTGTATATATCGACATTGAACGGCATTTATTGTTTGTTGCAAAACGGAATTTCGCCGCCACTGCATTACCAAAGAGACTTTGGTAACGAGATAAAAAGGAGTTCAACAAGCACTGCTAAAAATTTTAGAAGGAACTGTTGCCGGAGTTCCGCCAAAAGGCGGACGAAAGCATACCGAACAAAGCCTTATCAACATCAACACGAAGAATATTCTTTTTATTTGCGGCGGCGCTTTTGAAGGTTTGGAAAAGATCATCTCACGCCGGGTTCATAAAAATGCAATAGGATTTGGTGCAGATATTAAAAGCAAAAAAGAACAAGCGGGCGATATGTATTTGCAAATGGCTGAGCCTGATGATCTTTTGAAATTTGGATTGATCCCGGAATTTATTGGTCGTCTCCCCGTCTTGACAACGCTTCATTCTCTGGATGAAAAAGCGTTGATGAACATTTTAACCGAACCGCGCAACGCAATTGTTAAGCAATTCAAAAAATTGTTTAAGTATGAAGGAGTTGACCTCGATTTTGAAGAAGCAGCACTTCATCAGATCGTTACAAAAGCGATTGCCAGAGGAACCGGCGCACGTGCACTTCGTTCCGTTGTGGAAGATATCATGCGGGATATCATGTATGAACTTCCTTCAAAATCCAACGTGACGAAATGCGTCATTACAAGAGAAACAGTTGAGAAGAAAAAAGAACCGATCTATGTTTTGGAAGAAAGAAAATCGGCGTAGAACATTTACCGCAAAGTCGCTAAGGCGCAAAGAGTTATAATAAAAAAATCCCGTCAAAAGGCGGGATTTTTTATTTTAGATATTTTCTTTTTTTGTCTTGTTCGCAACGTCCTTCATGGAAATATGGTGTGTTTCAAGATAATTGTTGCGAAACAACGTTTTGCTATCATCTGAATATCTGTATGTATTGATCAAAAGCAAAAAGTCGATTGCGTTTAAATCCGGTAATTTCTTTTAGAATACCAAGTCGTTCAAAATCTTCAATCAATCGTAAAGCAGTTGTAATATTCATTTTCAATGATTCAGCAACATCCTGGCTATCGGTAACAGGCTTGCTATATAGATTTTGCAAGAAGGATCGCGCTATGATAATTTTTTTTCCAAGAGTCATTATTTTTTTTTCACATTTATTGCGCAATACAATAATCGATCGGAATGTTTGAATGGAATTTCCTGCAGTTTGTCGTACACCTTCCAGAAAAAATTTAAGCCATTGTTCAAGATCGTTGTGTGTTCGCACTCGTGTAAGATTATCGTAATACAGCAATTTATTTTTTTCAAAATAATCAGATAAATATAATGTCGGTTTCACCAACAACCCTTTGCTAACCAGATACAACGTAATAAGCAGCCTGCCAATTCTTCCATTGCCATCTAAGAACGGATGGATCGTTTCAAATTGATAGTGAGCAATTCCTATTTTAATTAAATCCGGAACAGGAATGTTTTCATTATGAATGAATTTTTCCAAGTCACTCATTAAATCCGGAAGATCTTCATGGTGCGGCGGTATAAACACAGCATCATTCAACGAACTCCCTCCGATCCAGTTTTGACTGGTACGATACTCTCCGGGAAGTTTATGCTTTCCTCGAACTCCCCGCATCAATTCTTGATGTGCCTGACGAATCAGCCTGTTTGAGATTGGAAGTTTTTCTAACTGACCAATCGCCTGATTCATCGCATTTACGTAGTTATGAACTTCCTGCCAATCATCTTTGTTTTCGGGAAGAATATACTCTTGTTTCTGAAGAGCTTCATCAATATTGGTTTGTGTTCCTTCAATGCGGCTGCTCTTCGTTCCTTCTTTCATCACATGCATCTTGATAAAAAAATCGACGTTGGGAATCAACTGCGAGAACGCATTTAGCTCTCCCAATTTTATATCCGCTCGGCTTAACAGCATAGTCAAATCAGAATTGCTTATCTGCCAATCCGTATTGACGAAATTAGGGTTGAAACTTTTATATTTATATTGGCTTTTATAATTGCCCGAGTTGAAGTTTTTTGTGTCCATTTTTGCGTCCGTTTGTTTCTGCAAATATAAATTTTCTTATTTGCATTTGCAACGTTTTCTGCAAATATAAATAACCATAGTTGCAGTTGCTAAATAGCACCATTTTGGACGTTTTAAGGTAGTTTCTAGAATAAAACCTCACGATTTACCATTTGAACGATGGCGATTTGATGTATACAAACTTCCAGAGTCTTTATAAATATTAAACGATATTTATTTGTGATGCGAAACGGAGTTTCGCCGCCACTGCATAACCAAAGTAACTTTGGTAACGAGATAAAAAATTCCACTTCGCAATCATAGCATTTCATCAACCTACTCATTCCCCACAACCCAGCTTACCGCAATGATTGCTGCAGTTTCAGTTCGTAATCTCCGCCGACCGAGTGAGACTTGGATGAATTCGGATTTTTCCGCCTGTAAAATTTCTTCATCTGTAAATCCACCTTCCGGTCCAATAACGATCAACACGGAACGGGGCGGTTTGCGGTGTTTCAACGCTTCAGCAATAAATAATACGTGATCGGTACGCTCATACGGGATAAGTTTATAATCATACTGCGAAGAATTTGAAATGACTTCGCTGAAATCTGTCGGCGGATGAATTTTTGGAAGGATGCATCGTCCGGATTGTTTCATTGCTGCAATTGCAATATTGTTCCAGCGGTCTTCTTTAGACGAGCGCGCAATGGTGCGGGTTGTTTGCAGAGGAATGATTGCTCGCACACCGAGTTCCGTCGCTTTTTCAATCACCCAATCCATCCGCGAAGGATTCTTCAATTGCGCGACTGCAAGCGTTATATCAATATCCGGTTCGTGATGATGATGATGTTCGTACAAAATTTCACACTCAATCATTTCCGGCGCAACCAGACGAATGACAACTTCATACGCTTTTCCTTCCCCATCAACAATCCAAATCAAATCACCCGGCTGCTTTCGCAGTACGCGAGAAATGTGACGCGCTTCTTCCCCTTCAATCGCGACATGCTGGTCAAGAATGTATTCTGCTGGAATGTAAAAATATTCGCTCATAGTAATTTAAGAACCGAAAATATTTGCCACAAAAACACTAAAGCACAAAGGTTTTATATGGTAAAAAAATATTGTGTGAAGATTTCGTGTTTTAGTGCTTTCGTGGCTACGTTATTTCATACAAAATACGAAACGTGAATTAAGTATGTGAGTCGTTGAGAACAGAAAGAAGATCGTTGGAAACAATGTTTCATCTCAATTACTCACATACTCAACTACTCAATAGCTTTCTTACAACGCCGCTCCAAAATCTAAAATCAATTCTCCTTTGGATAAATTTTTTTCATACGGAATTCCGAATTCGATCCTCACAACTACACTATACGCTAATAAAAAATGAAGACCAACACCATAGCCGGAATAAATATTATTCAGCGATACTGAATTCTTTCTCATCCAAGTGGCTCCCGCATCAGCAAACGCCGCAACGTTAACAGCGTATCGCATATCGCGGAATTGTTCGAATGGAATAAAATCGAATCGAACGTACCTCGGAGAAACGATCGGATAATGCGCTTCAATCGTGGAACCGGCGATCTGTTCTCCTTCAAGGATAGTATTGAAATGTCCTCGAATTCGTTCGCTATATCCGAAGAACATATGCCCATAATTCGGAACAATGCCTCCGGAAGCAACATTGCCAAATATTCGTCCTGCTATGACAGTATTATTAGCAATAGAAAAATATTTCCTCGCATCGAATCCATACCGCTGATAATCGACATCTTTTTCCATTAACCCATATTTTGAAACACTGAATGCCGCATAACTTCCTGCACTTGCATACTCACGAAGATCGCGTGTGTCGTAAACATATAATGCGTGCAGCGAAAAGTACTCGTCTCTGCCCGAAGGAGATAATGTTCTTCCGCTAAGATTATTGGACACTTGCAAGTTTAAATATTCTGCCGAAAGTGAAACAAGAGTAAACAACGAGAATCTTTTCCCCGTTCTAATGTGTCCGCCGAATCTTCTCTCATCAAAATTTGGCGCGCCGGATAACGAAAAAATACTGCGATTGCGTTGTTCTGTATAATACGCACGAAGAGCAAGAAAAATCTTGTTGTCATAATCAATAAACGGATTGGTATAATTGATCGCTACAAACGGATCATACCCAAGTGCAAATGCGCCATAGACCTGCACATTGTTTCCGCCGACATTATTATGAACAAGTCCTAAACCGTAATAGATTTTTTCAAAATCTCTGTCCTTAATTCCACCGACCGGAAAAGGATAGAAATACCAACGCTCATTTACCGTTACTACTAATGATGCAATGTTTCCTGAATCTGGAACAACATCAATATCAACCTTGGTAAAAAGCCGAAGACTATACACACGATTAATATCGTAATGAACTGCTTCGCGTGTAATGAGCGAACCTTTAGTAAGAGATATTTCCTGCTCGACGATATAATTCCTCGTCAATTCATTCCCGACGATGATGATCTGTCCAACGTAATACGTTGAATCAGGAAATGTCAATTTCGGCACCGTCACTTCCTGACTAAACAGAAGTGAGGATGTTAAAACGAAAAAGGATATATGAATATATTTGTTTACCACGTACTGTCCGATGTTTTGTTTTGAAAACGTACGGCGCAACTCCTGTTCCGCCGTATTACGCTGACCGGAGGTCAGCGATACAAATAACCTGATGCTATATAAAACAATTAAATATACAAAAAAATAAAAAGGCATCCCCACTATTGAGATGCCTTTATTACATTCACAACAACGTATTTACCTCATCAATGCTCTATGTTCAACCGCAATACACCGGTCCATCACCACAGACAATCCAGCTCCTTCGGCTTTGAGTGCGGCATTTTCATTCACCACTCCCAACTGCATCCAAATGGATTTTGCACCGACAGCAATAGCTTCATCGATCACCGGTTCAACATCATCAGGATTTCTAAAAATATCAACCATATCAATCTTTTCGGGAATCGATTTCAGATCAGGATAACATTTCATTCCGAGAACTTCTTGATATTGAGGATTCACCGGAAATACTTTGTATCCTTTTTGGCGTAAGTACTCTGCAATCGCTCCGCTGTCGCGCCACGGTTTTGGCGATGCGCCAACCACGGCAATCGTTTTTGTTTCCGTTAATAACTTTTTAAGTTCTTCGTCTTTTGTTAGCATAAAAAATGTGGTAGGTCGGCGTTTGGCAAAGCCATCGAGACTGTGTCAAAACTATTTTTTCAGCGTTAACATCCCCGAAATCTTAAAGATTTCGGGGGATGTGTTTCGCAAAATTTGACTTTTTACACAGTCTCCATCCCTTTGGGAAACGCCGACCTGCTAATAATATGTTAAACCGCCTCTTCATAACTTTCCATTGGCGGACACGTGCAAATTAACTGCCTATCTCCATGCGTGTCATTAATACGCCCAATGCTGGGCCAGAATTTATGCGCGCGAACCCACTGCGTCGGATATGCCGCTTTCTCTCGTGAGTACGAATGTTTCCAATCATCACTCATAACCGAATGAGCAGTGTGAGGTGCATTTTTCAAGACATTCTCTTCTTTATTGAACTGACCTTTTTCGATCTCTTCTATTTCTTTTCTGATGTGAAGAAGAGCATCGCAGAAACGGTCAAGTTCTCCTTTCGGTTCGCTTTCTGTCGGTTCGATCATCAATGTTCCTGCAACCGGGAAAGAAACCGTCGGCGCATGGAATCCATAATCCATCAATCGTTTTGCGATATCAACAACTTCAATTCCTGCGGACGATTTGAACTTTCGCATGTCGATGATCATTTCATGTGCGCATCGTCCGTTTTTTCCAACATACAGAACATCGTACGCTTTTTCTAACTTTGATTTTATATAATTCGCATTCAGGATCGCATACTTTGTTGCGTTCGTCAACCCTGTTGCTCCCATCAATTTAATATAGACATACGAGATCAGCAGAATGCTTGCACTTCCCCACGGAGCCGCTGAAACTGCGGACATTTGTGTTGAAGGCGTTTCGGATTCATCGTCACTATCGATCATATCAACAACGGAATGTCCCGGAAGAAATGGAACAAGATGTTTCGCAACACAGATCGGTCCCATTCCTGGTCCGCCGCCGCCGTGAGGAATGCAGAATGTCTTATGTAGATTCAAATGACAAACATCCGCGCCGATGCGCGCCGGACTTGTCAATCCAACCTGCGCATTCATATTCGCGCCGTCCATATACACTTGACCGCCGTTCTTATGAACGATCGCACACATTTCCTGAATGCTTTCTTCGAACACACCGTGCGTTGAGGGATATGTTACCATCAAACATGCAAGATTTGCTTTGTGCTGTTCCGCTTTTGCTTTCAGATCTTCCACTTCAACATTTCCCCGTTCGTCACACTTCACAACAACAACCTGCATTCCCGCCATTACTGCGCTTGCGGGATTTGTTCCGTGTGCGGACGAAGGAATCAATGCAATGTTGCGGTGAGATTCTTTTTTGTGTTTAAAATATTCACGAATCACAAGCAGTCCGGTATATTCTCCCTGCGCTCCCGCATTCGGCTGAAGCGACACTCCCGCAAATCCGGTGATCTCTTTCAGATCGTTGGAAAGTTCTTCGAAGATCTGCGTATATCCCATTGCCTGTTCGCGCGGTGCAAACGGATGAAGCGCGCCGAATTCCGGCATTGTAACGGGAAGCATTTCCGTTGTTGCATTCAACTTCATTGTGCAGGAACCAAGCGGGATCATCGAGAAGTTCAGCGAAAGATCTTTCATCTCCAGCGCATGAATATATCGGAGCATCTCATGTTCGGAATGATGCGAATTGAACACAGGATGCATCATAAAATTGCTGGTGCGGATAAATTTTTTGTCCCATTCCATTTGAAGATTCTTCGACAATTCGGCAACCGAAACCACTTTGCTTTTCACCGATGCAAAAATGGAAAGAAGCGTTTCAACTTCCTTCAACGTTGTCGTTTCATCAATCGATACGCCGACTGATTTCTCATCAATCATTCTCAGGTTCATCAGCGCACCCGCTGCGCGATTGACGACTGAGTTGGTCGCTGTTCCGGTTTCAATTTTTAATGAATCAAAATATGTTTCGTTGGATTGGTCAAAGCCAAGTTTCTTCAATCCTTTGTCTAATACTTTTGCAAGACCATGCACACGGTTCGCAATCTTCTTCAATCCATCGGCACCGTGATAAACGCCGTACATACTTGCCATAATTGCAAGAAGCACCTGCGCTGTGCAGATATTACTTGTTGCTTTTTCTCGGCGTATATGCTGCTCGCGAGTTTGCAATGCCATGCGATATGCTTTATTTCCATGTGAATCGATTGAAACACCGATGATTCGCCCCGGCATCACCCGTTTGTATTCATCTTTGGTTGCAAGAAATGCTGCGTGCGGTCCGCCGTAACCCATTGGCACGCCGAATCTTTGTGAACTTCCGACGACAATATCAGCACCAAATTCTTCGGGAGGAGTCAGGATCGTCAACGCAAGAATATCTGCCGCAACACCGACGAGAACATTATTTGATTTTGCATCTGAACAAAAATCTTTATAGTCATAAATTGCGCCGTTCCCTGCGGGATATTGAAGAAGTGCGCCGAATATTTTGTCCGTGAATTTAAATGTGCGATGATCACCAATAACGATTTCGATTCCAAGTGGAAACGCACGTGTCTTTAGAACATCAATCGTCTGCGGAAAACATTCTTCCGAAACAAAAAATTGATTTCCTTTTTTATCATGATTCAGCGAATACATCATGAACATCGCTTCTGCCGCCGCGGTCCCTTCATCCAGCAATGATGCATTCGCAATTTGCATTCCGGTAAGATCGATGACCATTGTTTGATAATTGAGAAGTGCTTCAAGTCTTCCCTGCGCAATTTCCGCCTGATACGGTGTGTACGCGGTGTACCATCCTGGATTCTCTAGAATATTCCGTTGGATCACCTGCGGAACGATCGTCCCGTAATATCCCGCGCCGATGAACGAACGAAAAACTTTATTTCGCGCCGCTATAATTTTGATATGATTGATGATTTCAAATTCGGTCATTGGCTTCGCAAGTTTCATCAATGAATCAATTCGAATGTTCGGCGGAACCGTCTGATCGATCAATGCATCCAGCGATGCAACGCCAATCTCTTTCAGCATCTGTTTTGTTTCTTCTTCGTTCGGACCGATATGCCGCGGTTCAAAAATGTCTGTGGGATTTATGTTGAGAGGATTGCCCATTTGTTTTGTCTGTTAACTAGTTATGGAAAAATAATATTTGGAACATGAATAATTTCTAAATCATTGTCATTCCGAGTTCCGCTGTTTTTTAGCGGACGAGGAATCTCGCTTTTATTCTCTATGATGAGATTTCTCACTCGTCCCGTTGGGACTTCGTTCGAAATGACAGCTTATTTTTTTAATTTTCTTTTTCCGCTGAATCACTTTCCTTCAGCAGATTGATCTTGTTCACTGCTTCTTCTGCCGCCGCCTGCTCCGCTTCTTTCTTATTCTTCCCGACACCGATACCGAATATTTCCGCACCGAGCATTACCTGCACGGTAAATGTACGGTCGTGATCGGGTCCCTCTTCTTTTGTTGTTTGATAGCGGGGAATCCCGGAGCCGCGCGCCTGCGAAAGTTCGAGCAGTTCGCTTTTATAATTGTGATCGCTTGTTGTCAGATAATCATTGTTCAATGCGGAGGTCAACTGTTCCAGAATGAATTTCTTTGCTTCAACAAATCCGCCATCAAGATATATCGCCGCAATGATCGCTTCATACGCATCAGAAAGGATCGTATCGAATCCTTTTTCCTGCACACCGGCGGAGTTGGTATGCATTAACAAAAACTGACGAAGGTTGATCTCTTTTGCGCAATACGCCAATGCTTTTCTGTTCACTAACCGCGCACGAAGGATCGTCAATTCCCCTTCTTCTTTTTCAGGATTGTTCGTATAAAGATATTCTGCTACTACAAAATTTAAGATTGAATCTCCCAAAAACTCCAGCCGTTCGTTCGATGCCAATCCGTTAAAATGGGCGACTGGGATGAATGACCGATGCACCAGCGCGCTGACAAAATAATCTTTGTTGCGAATGGTATAATGCAGAGCGGTTTCTAATTGGTTCCAGTCAACGCGGGGATAAAGTGCGCGGAGTTCTCGGACTTGCCTGCCGAAGATCGATGATAAATAATGACGAAGTCGCGATAGAACCACAATCAGTAAGTATTAGTGAAGATTGTTTGCCTACGTTATGCGAAGCATCCTTCGGAAAACTTCGGCAAATAACATTGAATTGCTATAAATATATGGAAATTTGGGGAGAGATGCCT